>CAJXUM010000973.1 GCA_913060855.1 uncultured Lewinella sp.
TCTACACTATCCTCTTCGTCGGCAGCGTCAGATGTGTATAAGAGACAGCCCTACACCACCCGCTCCAATGATCAAAACTTTTGACATTGACTTACTGTTTTTTAATGGATTTACTAATTAACTGAATATTGTCTAGATGTAGACTTTTTAAACCAATCGGAAAGGGATAAAGATTCCACAACCACTCTTCATCAAATACTTCTTCTCCATTTATATGTCTTTCGGCTCTTTCGATATACTCCTCTGACAACTTAATTCTAGTTTGCATTTCAATCGGATCAACGCAAGTACTGCCATGGCCAGGTACCAAAACCTTAGGACGAGCCTGTTCTAGAATAGTTGCTGCCTTCTTTAAGGTCTGCTTGTAATCTGCCACACTATGATAGATAAAAGGAAACTCGATGTCGGATAAATAATCGCCCGCGATCCAAATGCCTAAAGGTTCTATCAAGGCGAATAAGCCATCGCCGTTGTGTCCCGGTGCCAGCCAAAAACGTATCCGGGTTTCGGCTAGACTGAGGAAAGCTTCATCTGCTGCAATGACAATATCGATCTCGGGGTAGCTAATGCCGTAATTGCGCTGAATGTAGTGCTTATCATCGAAAGCTTGTATCTGTTGTACCTCCTTGGCTTTAGCTGGATTCGCTACGAATGCAGCAGAGGCGATGGTCTTTGCCCCAGGAAAGGCTTCATAGCCAATAATATGGTCATAATCCGAGTGGGTGAAAAACAAATAGATAGGTCGCTCCTCTCGGATTTGCTGCACATAGGCTGCAACTTCTGCCACCTCGCCTGGCAACCAATTGGGGTCTACTACCAATACCATATCAGGGGTATCGACTACTGTCGTGGTGGTTTGGTAGAGTGCACTTTCAAAGACACAAAGGCCGGGCCTTTTAAATTGTATCATGACACACTTTTAGCTAGGATAGTGAAAAAATCAACTCAGAAAAAAGGCCAACAAAAGTAGAATAGAATATCCAAAAAACCATTTAAAATCCAGGTATTCTTTTAGAGAAATCTGATGTTTTCGATATAGGTAAATCGCCTGTAGTATTTTTTCCAAACTAAAAGCGATTAGCGTCCCGAGTGCAATACCGGCTACTCCATAATAATACCCGAAGAAACAGCTGCAAACCACATTAACCAGCAACTCTAGTAATCCAATTCGGGTAATGACATTATTGTCCTTTAAGCCCATCAATATGGTGGAAGAAAACACTACCCGACTAATGATCACCAGCAGGTAGATACGAAATACCAAAGCACTTTCAATAAAGTCTTCATTAAATAAACGAGGAAACAAATACTCACTCGCTAGCATCAGGAAAATCGAAAGCGGGAATAGGAGGTGAAATAACTTAACGGACTTTTGTTTAATGGCGAGCAAAGCCGCAGAACGCTCTTTGGCCACTTCCACAACCATCACATTAGAAAAGGCATTGGTCAAGGCCAAGGCCAGCGGTAATTCCTGCGCACCATAGCGAAAGATCGCAAACATTTTTTCATCTCCTTCAAACAGGAAGCCGACCAGCCAACCATCAAAAGCAGGCAATAGACCACCCAAAATAGCATAAAGGATCAAGGGGGAGGATAGCTGCAACCATTGCCGGATCATGGCAATATCTAGTTGCCAATTCGCTTTTCCTGATAACAAATAAACGAGATAAAGCAACTTGAGCAATCCCACCGCAATCAACCCATAAAAACTATAGCGAAAGTCCCACCCTAAATAAATGGGCAAAACCATGACCAAGAGCTGGGCGCTAAAGGCTAAGGCCCCGTATCGCACAATTTGGAAGCCCTTTTTCTCCAACAGGAGGTAGTTTTCGACGAGGCAGGTCGGGAAATTCAAGCAAAGGTAGGTCAGAAAAAGTAGATAGTAGGGTAAGTTATCTTGGTGCAACAAAGTCGTCCACAATAAGGATTTTGCCAGATAACCTATGGTAAAAATCCCAGCAGCTAAAACAGAAAAAAGAAGAAAGGCATTGAAAATAAAACGCTGCTGCTTTTCTGGCGACAGGCTCGGGAAATGGCTCAGAAAGCCCTGAATGAGGCCAGATATCCAGAAGAAGGTCAGGAGATAGCCTAGAAATAGTAGCTGCTCGTAATAACCCAACTGTATCGTTGACAATTGGAATTGAGCCAACAATATAGCAATAAGGATCAGACTGCCTTGCCTTGAAATATTAAATATTTGCAAGGCCTTAAGCGGACTGATCCCTATTATTTGCTCGTATATACCGGAGCGATTAATCAATGATTCGATCTCGCTCTTTAAATACTACACCAAAATTCTTCAGTTCTTCCAATACCGGTTCATAAACCTCTTTCATGACGGGAATATTCACACCAGTCGATGTAATTTTACCCTCCATTACGAGTCGAACAAAAATACCCATCGGAAGACCTACCAATTTGGCCATCGCCGTTTCCGTTTGATTCTCTCCTTTCAGGATCAGGGTGGATTCGGTCAGGTGTTTCTTGCCTTCTAGTTCATATTCAAATTCATGTTGCATCACCACCATATCCTTATCATCCTTGCCCAACTTCCATTTATCCAATAACAAGTGCTCCAGGATTAGTGCGGGAGTAGCATTAGACAACTTAATCTTCTTCTTACGGAATAAGCCCAGCCATTCTAGTTTTTGCATCACCGGAGAGTTGATACTTTCTCCGATCAGATTGGCCACTCGTTCCTTTACGGAATTTCCGCTGATATTATTGACATAACCATCCATCCATTCGTGGTAAGTGATATCACCCGAGTTTAGGATAGGATAAGAACCGTCGGTTATTCCAATCTTGATCAAGGCATTCCAAGCGCTACAAAAGCCTAAAGGTCTGAAGGTTCCTCGCAAGATGTTGGGAATACCATCTAAACCATAAATATCTTTGTACAAGAGAGAGTCACGATTGGCGTACACTTCGTAGTCACCTAGCCCAGGTACTTCCACTGTTCTAGCCTGTTGGAATAGGCGATTATAGGGTAGGAATTTTAGTTTACCACCTTCCAAATACTGAGCGGTACCTTGTCCCATCAGTACCACATTTCGAGGATTCCAAGTAAACTTATAGTTCCAAGGATTATCGTCACTTTCAGGAGCGATGAGTCCTCCCGTATAAGAACGGAAGGCCGTTATCTTGCCGCCCATTTCCTTGATTTCTTCGATCTTTTGCTTGGCTGACATATGGTCGATACCAGGATCCAAGCCCATTTCTCCCATAAAGATCAGCTCTCTATCTCGAGCTTCATCGCCCAATCGATACATTTCCTGGGACACATAGGAGGCCGTAATAAGGTGTTTGCGTAGTTTAATGCAATCATGTGCCACCTCCAAATGCAGGTGAGCAGGCAATAGCGACACCACTATATCTGCGCGACTAATGAGGTCCTTACGATCATTGCCCTTCAATACATCCAACCAAGCGGATCTTCCGTTGGGGTGGCTGTCTCTTATACACATCTGACGCTGCCGACGAAGAGGATAGTGTAG
>CAJXUM010000974.1 GCA_913060855.1 uncultured Lewinella sp.
CACTATCCTCTTCGTCGGCAGCGTCAGATGTGTATAAGAGACAGTCATCGGAGAATTTGAGTCGGAAACAACCTTGGCCAATCCCAATCCTAGGCAGCTCCGAGCTGAACGCGTAATTGCTGAAGTATTGGAAGCAAAAGCCAATACGCTCAAGGCCAGATACGAAGCAAAGGGTGCGCAAGGTGACTTGGTGTTGGCGCTTGACTGCCATGAACTGATCTATCAGGTCGAAAGGCAAATACGATCTTCTTATCTATACGAACGATCCAAACTAAACCATATCAGTAAGCAACAGCGGTATACCGAACAGGCCGTCGAAATGGCCTTTGAATTATGGAAAAAAACAAATGATGAACGCTATGCCGATATTGCCTTCCGGTTTATCGAACGCAATAAGAGTACGCTCCTACTAGAGGCGTTCCAACAAGCCCAAGCACATACACAATCTGGGCAAGGCGCAGCTATGAAGCAGTTAGAGCAAGAACAGCAATTGGCTATTGCCGATCTAGAAAAAACCATCTATCAAGCCCAAATGGAAAGCGCCCCAGATTCTGTTCTCTTAGCCTTCAAAAGTGAACTACTCACTTTGCAGCAATCTTATCAGCTTTGGCTCGAAGACTTGGCTGCTCAAAACCCCACTTACTACGCTTTAAAATACCAAGATGGCCTGCAGACCCGAGCCGCCTTCCAGGCATTCCTTCAGCCCCAGCAAACGGCTGTTGAGTATTTCGTAGGTACAGCACATATTTATGCTTTTGTGTTAAATAAAGACCAAAGCGAATGGGTCCGGATCGACAAGGATTTCCCGTTGGAGGATTGGGTGACTACTTTCAGAAAAGCGATTGAAGACTTTCAGCTGCCGGGTAGCCCCCTACAAGAACTTTGTACTAGTTATAGTCAATTGGGTCATCAATTGTATAGTCGGCTAATTGCGCCCTTGCAACAGGCTTTGCCTTTGAGCAATGAATTACTCATCATTCCTAGTGGAATACTCAGCTTTCTTCCATTCGAAGCGCTTTTAAGTGAAGAAAATACGAGCTGCCAGTTCAGTAAGTATCCCTACTTAGTACTGGATCATCAAATACAGTACACATTCAGCGCAAGTCTGCAGCAACGATTATTAGCGCAAGTCCAGCAGACAGGCGACTTCCTAGGCTTTGCCCCTTCCTTTGAGGGTCAGGGCGGCTTCGGTGCATTGTATAAAAATCAAGAGACCGTTCAGGCGGTTCAAGAAATATGGGGTGGTCAAGTCCTTCTCCGCGACTCAGCCACCAAACATCAGTTCATATCCTTGGCCCCAAAACACCAAATCATTCATTTATCTACACATGCCAAGGTCAATATGGAAGCGGAGAATTTTTCCTTTATTGTTTTTGCAGATGGCAATGGAGGTTATGATAGTTTATACACACGCGATATTTACCTCCTCGCCCTGGATGCAGAAATGGTCATCTTAAGTGCCTGCGAAACAGGTATTGGCCGCCTGCACCAGGGCGAAGGCCTCATCAGCCTGGCTCGAGGCTTTCTGTATGCGGGCGCCAAAAGTGTTATCACTACCCTTTGGCAAATCAATGATGAGGCCAATTATAAGGTATCGCAAGCCTTCTTTGAAAACCTCAAAAAGGGCCAGAATAAAGCCCAAGCCTTGCAGGCAGCAAAAATAAGTCACATCCAGGAATCGGATAATATGAATGCTCACCCAGTCTACTGGGCGGCTTTTGTTGGAATTGGAAATGAGCGAGCGATTACGCAGTCTACGCAATGGCTCTATGTAAGCATCGGCGTTTTCATCTTACTACTGCTGAGTGCTTATTTACTGATTAGTAAACGACCAAGGGTCAAAGCCAATCGTGCTTCTGCAGAAACCGTTTCGGCGGAGAGCGAAACCTGGCCAATAGAAGCATAAGTGACTTGCTAATAGAAAATACTATTTAATTTTGAACGAAGTGCAATAGCTTGTTCCTGGTATTCATGCTGTGAGTTACCAGCAATACGGTCTAACTCCGTGTAGAAACTGGCATCTGTTTGCCCCAAGCCAAGCTGGGCGAGTAGCCCACTCCAAGCCACATTATCTGTATAATATTGTTGTGCTAATGGATCAAAGGAAGTCGTTTCCAATTGCTGCTTTATTTGTTGAAAAGCAGTGTTGGCAGCTGGGAAGTCTTTAGCTTGTAATAAGCGATGAGCTGCCGCAAATGCTACTTGAAACTCACTATTCGTTGCTCCCCCCATCGTCCCCCCGACATTAGGAGATTGATAAAAGGCTGCAAAGAGTGCCTGGTTACTGTATTGACTACTGATATACCAATTTAAACCTACAGCTGCAAGCACTAGAAAAGAGGCAGCGATAGACAATCGACGAATCCAAGGTGATCGAGATTTGACCTTCAGCGGAGTCGTTTCTTTGGGTTCCCACTGCTGCATTTTTTGCGAAAAGGCTTCAGATTGGGCGGCAGCAAAACTATCCAATAAAACCTTTTGACTTTCTATTTTTTTTTCAAACCCAGGATCTCCTTTCTGACGTTGTTCTACAGCTTGCGTGGCCCGCTCCCCGAGCTCTCCCTGCAAGTACCATTCGGCCAATTCCATATCGTCCGTTCCTCTGCCCTCTTCTTCCCATTGTGTCATCTGCTTAGCAAAACGGATATCTTGCAGCGCTGAAAAGCCCGCAAAGATGGGTTGAAAAGCCTGTACTTGCTCGCGCAAAGTCTCATCGACTTCCAGCTGTTGTTTCAACTGAAGTCGATCTTCCAAGGGCATCAGCTCCCTACAATAGGCTTCTATTTCTTCGATGGTGTAAACTTTTCGATCCATAGTTTTGGGCTACTCATTAAAAATTGACTTTACTAAACTTCATATCGTTTACACTTCCTTTCTTTCTTCTAAGAGCTGACGCATTTTCTTTAAACAGTCAAATTTACGCTTGCGCACCGTACCTTCATTAGCAATATTCAATTCTTTGGCCACGGCCTCCATCACATATCCTTTCAGGTAAACCAATTCCAATAGGTGTCGGCAAGAGTCTCCCATCTTGGCCAATAATCGACGTACGAGAGAAGCTTTTGCTTCCCGCTCATGCTGGCTTTCGACGACAGCTTCCACGCCTACATCCGGAATTTCGGTTTCCCAATTTCCTTTCTTCCCTTTTTTGCGAAGTACATTTTTACCTATGCCAAAGAGGTAGGTTTTTAGGTTGCTTTGCAAAGGGACTAGCAGCTTTCCATTGCGCACATTGCGATGAAAAATAATCATGGTATCATGGAAAAGCTCGCCCGCTTCTTCTGGGTTTAGGTTCGCGATTTTCATAAAGAACAAGCGAAAGGGACTTCTCATGTCTTCATAAAAAGATTTCCAGACGATATCGCCTCCTTCCTGTAACTCCCTTAAACGGGTTTCGGCTTCCTGATACTTACTCATTTATCCTTGCTTTCCTTGATGTTGTTACGAATCTGTCTCTTATACACATCTCCGAGCCCACGAGACCGAGGCTGATCTCG
>CAJXUM010000975.1 GCA_913060855.1 uncultured Lewinella sp.
CTCTTCGTCGGCAGCGTCAGATGTGTATAAGAGACAGGAAAATAATGATTGGCATTGCGCCGATTATCGTGCTGGCAGGTTTCATTGAAGGGTATCTAACCAGACATAATGACACCCCGGCTATTGTCCGAGGTGTTTTCATCCTGGCTTGTTTGTTATATATATTGTTCTATTTCGTTTGGTATCCCCGACATCGAGCCAAGACTGGTTTTACTTCTAAGTGGAAAGAGACGCCTCTTCCGCCGGATAATGACGATAGCTTTGATTTCCGATCCATCTTTACCGCTGGAGAGTTATTTTCATTGGTGTTTGTATTTCTGCGGAAGCATTTTTCTCGATTGGGCTTGCTCGCATTAGGTACCAGTACACTTTATGTCTTATTCTTTTTCACTTTAAATAGTGCCCGGCCAGTCGATTTATTGTTTTATCGAAATGGTTTGTTCGAATCGGTGACGATGCTAGATGATTTAATGACGATAAAAATCAGCTCCTGGGTCCCGGTAATCAATAGCCTCATTTTCGGCTTATTAGGGTTTTCCGTTTTACATCTTCTACATAAGGAAGAAAAATCCCCGCTAGAGATGAGTCAGAAAGGGCGATTTATCCGCTTTTCGAGCGCTCTATTCGTCGCAACTCTATTCGCATTTATCATTAGTATCCATCACTGGTTTACCTTTTTCACTTTCTTTTTATTGACTAGCCCTATTCTATTGTGGATGCAAGTGAACCTGAGAGAACAACATTCCCCGCTTAAGGGACTTAGTCGTACCTTTACACTTCTTAGCGGAACTTACTTTCGAGGCTTATCCCTGTTAGCATTGCTGAGCCTTATTGGAATTATCTTTATGGCATTACTCGATACAGGTATCAGTTGGTTTTTCTTTGAGTTGCTGGGATGGGTTATCAATTTTGAACAAGACGTAATGGATGATATTAGCGTAATTGCCCTAACCTTCATCAATATCTATTTTGTTCATCTTATATTCATTATGCTCGTTACGGGTTTTGCGATGGATTATTATAGTCTACTAGAAATCAAAGAAGCGCCCTCACTCAAGCAGCAAATAAAGCAAATAGGTCGACGACAAACCATCAAAGGCCTAGAAAAGGAATGAGAAAATTAATTGCCATATTAAATCTACCCTTTCATAAGCCTGGCTTTATGTTCGTGGCTTTATTCCTGCTACTGGTTCCTTTGTCAGGACAAGACAGCACACCCACGGAACAATATCTACAGGAAAAACGCAGCGTTTCTACTTTTAACCCAGAAGAATGGGAGGCTTGGGAGGAAAAAAAGACTGGGCTTCACTACCTAGAAGACATTGAGAAAGCAAAAGAAAAAACAAAAAAAGAAGGCAAAGACAAGGAAGAGAATAACCCATTTTTAGAAAAAGCTTTTCTCAAAGGACTATCTACTTTTTTATTAATCATCATTGGAATAGTTATCGCTTTTTTCCTCATTCGACAGCTCTTAGGGATGAAGGCGCGACCCAGAAATAGGAAAATAAATCGTCAGGGTAGTATCCATATCGACCTTGATCAAATAGAAGAAAACCTCGAAGAGGTAACCCTAACCGATTACATCCAGGACGCTATTCAGGCGAGTAATTTCGCGCTAGCCACAAGATTATATTACCTTGACACACTCAAATCGCTATCGAAAGGAAAGCAGATCAAATGGAAAAAAGATAAGACCAATCGAGATTACCTGAATGAAATGCAGTCCTCCCCATTATTCGATAAATTTCAGTACATCACCCATGTATTCGAGAATATCTGGTATGGTAACCGGTCTATAAATGGCCCTTCCTTTCGCGAGATTCAACCTTTTTTTCAATCCCTCATCAGTGAAGTGGAAGCAAGTAATACACCCCAAGAATGAGTCGCCAAAGAAACATATTATTCTTAGGCTTGGCCATCCTCATCGCCGTATTGCTTTTTCTGCTGAGTAAGCAGCAGAGTAATTATTCTTGGGATCCACATTATGAACAAAATAGCAAGGATCCTTATGGGACTTTGTTTTTCTCCGAACTCGTACAACAATCCCTTTCTCTCGATACCTTACAATTGCTAAGCGAAGACATCAGTAATGCCTTACCAATTGACACTACAACCGCTTCTAATTATCTCTTCATCGGAGAAGGGCTAAACTTTAGCGAAGCCGATGAGTCTCAGCTCCTCGATTTTGTAGCGGAAGGGAATACCGCCTTCATCGCTTGCCGCGTTTTACCCAATACCCTGATGGAAGAGCTATACCCACTACCCTGCGACAGCATGTATTGGTATCGGCTATCCAGTTTTGGAGATACCCTGGTTGAGATGAGCCTCAAACATCCCGACTTGTATCCCGATTCCAGCTTCTACTATGAGTTTTACTATCAGAAGAAACAGAGGAGCTATAATTGGCAATATATCAGCCATATTTACTTTTGCGAGCAAGAAAATGGCTTGGTGTCACTTGGGCAGATTAATGAAGAGAAAACCAATTTTGCCAGTGTTAAATACGGGGAAGGTACCTTTTACATCCATACCACCCCCTTGGCTTTTACCAACCTGCACCTACTCTCACCGGAAGGAGTCACCTATAGCCAGCTCATTTTATCCCACCTCAACACAGGGCCCGTGTACTGGGATGAAAATAGCCGTATCACTGAAGATGCCGGAGAACTACTAAACAATAACCAGCCACCTAACAAACTACTCAATAGCAAAAGTCCACTGCAATTTATATTAAACCAACCTGCTCTGGCGTGGGCTTGGTACCTGCTACTGGCCATGGGACTACTATTCTTAATATTCCGAGCCAAACGAAAACAGCGCGTCATTCCAGTATTGGAACCGAATAAAAATACGTCCTTACAATTTGTCTCCACGATTGGTCGCCTGTATTTTATGCAAAGCAATCACAAGCAATTGGCCCTACAAAAAATGAAACTCTTACAGGTGTTTATTCGAGAAAAGTATAATTTCAACACGCGTGAATTAGATGATCAGCTAGCTAATAAGTTAGCTGTTCGATCGGAGATTCCATTAGAGCATATTCAACAGATATTTACAATCTACCAGAATATCAAAACTGCGACTTTTGTCTCGGAAAACACCCTCATCCAATTTCATAAAGTCTTAGAAAATTTCTATCAAAACTGTAAATAACCCATTCGATCATGCATATTGATGAAATCAACGAAAACCAAGACCCACACCTTACCCCAGAACCAGCCGATACTAGTCTCCCTATAGAAAATCAAGAAGGGGAACAAACGGTCTCCCCTACCTCTCCCTGGACGCAAAGCAGGATCGATCTATCTCCACTCAAATTGGCTAGCGAGCAGATCAGGCATGAACTACAAAAAGTAATCATTGGTCAAACCGAATTCATTGATTTATTGCTCAGTGCATTATTTGCCGGAGGGCATG
Organism: uncultured Lewinella sp.; assembly: GCA_913060855.1. Taxonomy (GTDB): domain Bacteria; phylum Bacteroidota; class Bacteroidia; order Chitinophagales; family Saprospiraceae; genus DT-111. Next base: position 3,418 of record CAJXUM010000975.1, read on the forward strand.
TGATGGTAGAAGGTGTTCCGGGGATTGCGACTGTCTCTTATACACATCTCCGAGCCCACGAGACCGAGGCTGATCTCG
>CAJXUM010000976.1 GCA_913060855.1 uncultured Lewinella sp.
CGAGATCAGCCTCGGTCTCGTGGGCTCGGAGATGTGTATAAGAGACAGCTTTGGAACCTGGCATTGATTGGGGTAGGAGGTCTCGCCGGTCTTATGGCATTGTTTTTCTTATTCCGAAAGCGCTTGATGGCCACCAAACTATATACCAAAATAGTAGAGCTGGCAAAAGGATTTTGGCAAGGCTTGCAAACGGTTCGTCAATTGGACAAACCCTGGTTGTTTCTACTCCATAGTATCAATATCTGGTTCATGTATTTCCTGATGACTTACTTGTGCTTTTTTGCCTTTGAGCCCACGGCTCACTTGGCACCAATAGCAGGTTTGGTCGTGTTTGTCCTAGGAGGCTGGGGCGTTGTTATCCCATCCCCTGGCGGAATGGGCACTTATCATTTCTTGGCTCAAACGGGACTAAGTATGTATGGGGTCAGTGGCGATGATGGCTTTAGTTGGGCGAATATTGCTTTCTTCTCTATCAATCTTGGCTGTAATGTCATCATTGGATTAATTGCATTAATTGCACTACCCATCGTTAATCGAACTTATCAGCCAAAACCGCCAATACTGGACACGGTAGAGTAGACGGAATCAATTAGACTTATGATGTTGTACTGTGGAAAGACTATTTTAAAGTCTAGCGCTTACTAGCTACCTTTGACTATCCATTAATCTTTACCCAGTACCCCCATATCCTCCCTCATATGTCCTATCTCGAAAAAATAGAATCTAAAGTTCAGTCACTCTCCGACTTGAAGGCGACCCGGCATATTTGGCGTGAAAAGGCTGAGCGGGTTGTATTCACCAATGGTTGTTTTGATATTTTACATTATGGGCACCTGCATTATCTAGCCCAAGCCAGAGATTTAGGTGATCGCCTAATCATTGGACTAAATGCCGATGCATCAGTAAAAAGGTTAAAAGGTGAGCACCGGCCCATCCAGGATATCCACACCCGCCAAATGATGTTGGCATCCCTCTCCTTTGTAGATGCAGTCATTCTTTTTGAAGAAGATACCCCATTGCAATTAATCACAGCTCTTCGTCCCGATATCCTGGTAAAAGGAGGGGATTATAAGCCTGCCGATATCGTAGGTGCTAAAGAAGTACAAGCAGAGGGAGGTGAAGTTCGAGTTCTTTCCTTCATTCCTGGTTATTCGACCTCCTCCATCGAACAAAAAATAAAGCAACAAGCATAAGTAAGCTCCAAGCGAGTGTTAGGAATGAGGGATAAATAAAATGCATAAGTAGGCAAAATATTTTTTCGTCAGGCAAGGCCCAAAAGCCGTCCCGATAGCTATACGGGAAGCCTAGCTACATGTACCGATAACTATCGATATTTGGAAACGTAGCCTGATGGAAAAAGATAAAGCATAGTTGTATCTTTTATTTGTGCCTCATTCCTTAGGTTCTTTATCCGACAATTTTTCCTACTTACAAGTCTGTAAAAAGGCGTAATTTAGTTATTGAAATTAGCTACCTATTCCTGACTGATATGTTTTTGGCTCACCATGAGCCAAAGCACGATTGAAATCTCGCTAATGAATACGAAGACCTATACGCTATTCGCCAGCATAATTCTGCTAGGCTTTCTTTCCTGTAAAAAAGAAAAAATAACACCACCGGAAGAAGAGAATCCTCCTGTCGGTAAAATTGAATACCTCGTCAAGGCTCCAGCCGAGAAGCTTCCTTGGCCGCAACATAATCCTGACTTTGACCAGCAGGAATTTCAACTCATGCAAGATCGCCTCTTCATTCTCAATAACTTTGGTCAATACCAGTCGGGCGATGCCCCCCACGAAACCTATTTGCATGCTGCATTAGATATTATCTTGGCCAATGAGACGCCAATTTATGCCATTGATTCTGGCTATGTCCGTTCCAATATTGGTGGGAATGAGTTTTACAGAAGTTTGATAATAGAGGATAAAAACACCCCTGGTCAAGCTTGGGGCTATACCCATATCAATGAGTTTAAAGTGACTCCTGGCGATTTCGTACAGCAAGGACAACTATTAGGAGTCGTCAATTTTCAGGGTTTAGAACACATTCACCTCTCCCGCTTCCATCGCCTGGGAACGGGGAGCTGGACAAGCTATGATTCTTTCGAAGAAGTAATGCCAGATGACTTTTTCTTTTTTGAAGACAAATCTCCGCCTGTTATAGAAACGCCATTTTTATTCTTCGAGGATTACTCCAATACGCTTTTCGATAATGAAGGTATCACACGTGTAAATGGGAAAGTAGATATTGTAGTCGGCATGCGAGACGTAGGTTCCCAGGCCAATGGTACTCCTCCGGGAGGATCTGGTAATTATGGCAATCGCTTGACGATTCGAAAAATCACCTATCGGATCAAAAAAGAAGATATTGTACTGCGGGAAAAAGCTTCTTTTGATTTTGGTCGTCTTCGCATTCCTCCAACAACAGACAAAGCCAATCAGGCCTTACTGGTTTTTAAATTTCATGGCTTGTTCTACCCCGACGGCGTTCCTAATGGCTGGAATCGCTTTATCTCTCATTATATTATCACCAATGTTGACGAGCAGCACCAAGAGCAATTACCAGAAAGTGATCAATTATACTGGGAGACCAACGAAGTAGACGAAAACGGACAGCTCATTTTCCCCAATGGTACGTATACCATAGAAGTAAGTGCTACTGATTCTAAAGGAAATGAAACGGTCGTTAGTGACCAGGTAGAAGTGATGAATTAAAAGAGAGTAGGCCAAAAATAGGCGGAGAAATACCTACTCTCTTCTAAGAAGAAAAAACTAAGTGTCTATCATATCACCATGCTCAGTCGGGTCTGCCTCTGATACAACCATTGGAATTTCTGCCCGAATCGATTTTCGCTGTGCTTTGGATAGCTCCTCATAGGGCTGCCCAAAGTTGGCTTGTGACAACTCTTCCCAAAGTTCATTATATGCCCCCACTAGCTCATTGTATACCGCCAGATAAGTAGTGTATTCCGTTCCTCTATCATTTTGGATGGAGACTACGGCTTTGGTCGGACTGGAGGCTAGTAGTATGCTATTCCCAGGGTTAATAATAAAACGCTTGGTCGCTTCTCTGAGCGCAGAAGTATTTGTTATTTCACCTTCTACCAGCAATTGATTTGCAGCATTAATTTTTACTGTCAATACATTCCTACTAGCAATCTGTTCTTCAATGGGATGAGATTCCCAAATGGGTAATCGGACTAAAATGCCCTGGTCTTCTAATATTTCGGTGGTAACTAGAAAGAAAATCAACATAAGGAAAGCAATGTCAGCCGTAGAACCCGCATTGATAGCCGGTGACGCTCGGCGAGAATTTCGTCGGTTCATCATCTGAAAACGAAGATTTAAGGGAAGAAAAGATAGTACACTTGAGTAGTCTTACTACCTCTGGTCTACCCGGATGAAATAATATCCGGTAGTTTCTCTGGACGATAATAGTAAGATGCCATCCTGTCTCTTATACACATCTCCGAGCCCACGAGACCGAGGCTGATCTCG
>CAJXUM010000977.1 GCA_913060855.1 uncultured Lewinella sp.
CGAGATCAGCCTCGGTCTCGTGGGCTCGGAGATGTGTATAAGAGACAGGATTAGTTCTTGGAAGATTCTATAAAGCGCTAGATCCTGCTGTTTGTTAAATTGGTATTCTTTATCGTAGTTGAATGTGACTTCTATTTCATTCAGCTTTTGGATCCGCTTGCAATGATCTTCGGTCGCTTGTAGTACGCCAAATCGATCTAAAGAAGTGGGCAACAAATTATGAGATATTTCTCGCGTCTGCGTGATGGCCATATCTACCATCGACTTCGTTTCCGTCAATAATTCATGATAAGTATCTTCCGGTTTTTCAGGAGAAAGTTGTAGCACATATAATCGGATGGCCGATAATAGGCTTCCCACACCATCGTGCAAATCCGTTGCGACTCTTTGGCGTTCCACCTCTTGTGCCTCGATAGAAGCGGCTAATAAATCTTTCTGGTAAGCCGTTTCCATTCCTCTCATTTGGTCTTGTTGGGCAAAAAGTCGTTTTTGATAAACGACAAAGAAGACGATGATGGCAACGGAAAGCAATAACATGCCGATCACGCCTAGCAAGATTAAGACTAAAGAAGAATCTATAGATTCGGTCTCACCCATAAAGCGGTACTATAAAAAACGTTTAGTAGAATGCTAAATATACCATGTATCCCCCATATAATGAAAAGAGCCGTCGTGGAAGAATTAACGTAATTAGAAAACAAGAAAATGAACAGGCTACTAGAAAAATAGAGCAAAACACCGGCGCTAATCCAGAAGAGGGGTTCTCGCTCCAAAAATCTGATTTTTAATTCATGTAGGGTTTTGTAAAAGAAAATTAGTGCAAAGAAAATTAGAATTAACCCTTCAATTGCAGTGGAGTAACTATTGAATTGAGCAATCCCGCTAATCCATATCATATCAATCAAGATGAAAATGAGGAAGAATAGAGCTATCGCTAAAAAAAAAATAGGCCTAAAGAAAGGCTTTATTCCCTCGGCAAAAACATAGGTCAATAAACCAAATTCAAAACACGTAAATAAATAGTAGACGACCGTTTGTCCTGCCCCAGTAAACCCCAATATATGAGCACTTGCTTCTGACAAAACAGAAATCAACACCAGTAGAAGTATCACCTTTTGTGTGTTTTCTAAGCGAAAAAACACAAACACCCCGATTAGCGCAGGTAAGGCTACGGAATACTTCGATACATTAGTGATCAACCAAGCTAATTCTTCCTCCATTTTTTTAGGGTAAAATAAGATTAAGTTCAACTTCCTATCCCGTTCTGGCAAAACGGTGGGCAAGGTTGCGATCTCTCGAAATATTCCTCATCTTGACCATCGAACTGTGAATCAACTCCTTGTGATGAAACCGCAATTATCGGCCTGAAATTAAAGGGATGAGTAACCTGAACTGTAAGTCCAGCGCCTAGCAATACCTCAACTTTAGGGAAGCTAAGTCCTTTGAGTTTCTCCACTATCTTTTGGGCATCTTGATCTAAAAAATCGTAGTACCTAACCCGTTGATCACGAAAGTGCCCGTGGAATTCAGGAGAGGTTACACCTTTTTCCACAACATTACTACAAGTCAAGCCCGCAAAGGCTGTGGACAGTTCTTCATTGCTTAGCTCTCTCCATTTCCTTTGGAAAAGGTCTGAAATGCCCGATGATATATTGGGAAATGCTTTTATATGGGCAGTATTTAAAATGGGCTCTAATTTATAATAGTCATACTTAGCTTCATTCCCATCTTTCAAAACAATAGTAAATATCGGTGTAAATTCCCCCTCACTGCATCCCATATAAATTCGAATGCGGTCTATCAAGCCTGGTTTTAAATTTCGTAATTTTACAATCGTATCTTGCTGCACAGCGTAGGCGTCTATTCTTTCTATTGGCCCTGTAGCGGTAGTGACATTATAAAAAAGATTGCTAAGCTCTCCAGGAGAGCAGTTCCTCCAGTCATCAACCAGTTTTTCAGCCTGGTCTTCTGGAATCGATGATAGTGCTTTTGACCTTTTCATAGATTTTTGTTTTATCCGTAATGTAGTAAAAGTTAACCCCTTAATCGAGGATGCCTATCCAGGGCTAGCCCAATGGATTTCCTCTTGAGGTATCTCACTAAAGTATAAATATTGTTATTAATTATAATGTGAAGTTCAGAAAAGAATACTACAAAGGTTCATATTTCTTTGGTAAAGCCCCATTACTCAAGTCTGATAAAAAACTTAAAGCCAGAGGGACTTAAATATCTCCCCTCTGGCTTTTCACAAATGAATTCTGTTGATCTAGGGGTGCTATTGATACGTGAATTTCTTTGGGCTATTCGAATTAGCGAGTAAAAACCCACCCGATGAGTAAGCTGCCTGTATGTATTTACCGTTACTGGCCTTAATAGAAAAACCTCCAGATGCTAGCTCTTCAACAGTGAACTTTTCAGTAGCCCCTATACTATTCTTCGTTGCCGATACCCTACCGACACTAGAAGCATCAATAGTGACATATTTACCATTACTGGCCTGGAGGGCCACCTTACCATTACCAGCGCTTAAAACAGTAATGCTTACCGCATCACTCATACTATTTTGATTAACAGCTAGTTTTGAATCTGAAAGTAAGGATACATAGCGGGTATTATCCCCTCGCAATACGATTGTTCCATTTATTGGAAGTACAGTGGTTTCAGTGGCAGGAATCGTCACAGCTGCAGTACTTCCACAATAGCTATTTGTCCACGCTACAGACACAGGAGTATTGGGGGCTGTCTGGCTGATAGTCCATGTTTTAAATGTACCGTGGGGACGGCCCATACCGCCGATGTAGGGGCAATCTGTACAAGTAGCATTTCCCAAAGTTAAATTAGCAGCGCTTAAGGTTGAATTCTCGTCCCAATCGACTCTAAGCTGAATGTCTTGTCCTGATTTTGATATAAAGGAAACTTTTGCTCCACTGGGGTTTTGTGCACAAGTCAATAAAGTCTGTGCATTTGCCCCAAAAAAGCCGAAGAGGACAACCAGTGCAAGAATGAAATAGTTTTTCATGATAAACCAAATTTATTTGAGAATAATGCCTACTCTTTAAAGGATTTTCGGCTTCCTCCTTGATTGTTCGTTCGATACAAATATGCAGGGGTTGGAGCCTAGTAGGAAAGCGTATAAATCGGTGTTTTGTAGAATTGAGGAGTACTACTTGTAGCAGTGCAGCTTATACCTATTCAGAAAAAATGAGTAGAAATACCCATTCCTTCACTTCGCATAATGATTTGTTCTTATTTTTAGGCTCCTTAAATGCCAGACAAATATTCAATCCATGCCTTCAATCAAATTAGCGATCGCTGATGATCAGGTCCTATTTCTCAAGGGCCTCCGACTTTTAATGCACTCTTTTGAAGAGATAGAGCTCATTATTGAAGCTACGAATGGGCAGGAATTAATCGAAGCTGTGGCCTTGAATCCACCCGATGTGATATCTGTCTCTTATACACATCTCCGAGCCCACGAGACCGAGGCTGATCTC
>CAJXUM010000978.1 GCA_913060855.1 uncultured Lewinella sp.
CCTTTTAGTCAGAAGCTTAGCAAAATATTAAAAACCTAAATTTGCTGCATTTATTTTTTCTCCGTCTCTAAGATTGGAAAAATCCACCTTCTCCCTATGCGCTAGAGAAGGTGGATATTAAAACTGGATTTTTATGAAAAGAGACTCACTTTTCTTGTGGTCTAGGGATTAGACTTCAGAAGTTTTCCAAGACACATGCCTGGAGGAAATTGCTGAAGTCTTGCTCCACTTAAGGCTTCTCCACTACCTCGATCTTACTTAGTAGTTTCAAACCTTTCGTGGCTTCGTCATATTCGAATTGATAAAAGCCATCGCGGCCAATAACGATCGCCGTTTGACGGCTATTGGGCAGGCTGATGACATCAATTGCTTCGAAGTCTTTTCTTTCAGCCAATAGGTTTTCATCTAAAGCTCGCGGATCACTGATATCGTAAACTTTCAAACCGTTTTCTCCTTCGCAGAGGAATAAGCGATCACCACGAATACTCAAGCCATGCGGATGATCCATCGGAAAGGTTTCTAGTAATACAGGGCTTTCGATATTAGATATATCTACCAGATCCATTTGATTGGAGGCGCCTGTACAGGGCGTTCCATCTCGCAAGGTCACATAGGCAATATCTCCATCCACAAATACTGGATCACAGGCACGTGCATGTTCAAAAGCAGATAAGAAGGTAGGATTCGCGGGGTTACTGTTATCGTAGATAAACATACCGGTTTGGGAACCGATAAAAAGCTTATCTCCTAGCGGGAAAATGGTCTCAATTCCCCATCCCATATTGACCGAACTCAAGAAACTAGGCTGTTTGGGATCTACTAAGCTGATCACATCCATTTCCCAATCTTCCAAAGCATATAGGTAGTCACTCACTATTGTAAATCGCGCCATAGAACCGCCTGTTCCTATACCGCCGACAGCCTGATTCGCACTAACTGCTGATTCGATGGACACATCTGCTGAGGCAAAAGAAAAATCTACTGAATTATTAAACCTAAAGAAACCGCCACCATTGTTGTACAAGGTAGCGTAATTCGCACAATCCATCGTTTCGGTAATTTCCTCTGATGCCCACTCAATCAATACTTCGCCCGTATTTATATCTTCCCATTGCGGGGTAAATATATCTTCTGTTCTACTGATCAATGAGGCGTTGCCAAAATTGGTAATATCAATGGCCAATAGATCCATATAGTTATTGGCATATAGGATACCATTCTTAATGGCAATATCATCATTACCCGGAATATTGAGGAATGCGATATTGGTAGGGTTCTCAGGATCTATATTGTTGATCACATGAACACCTTCGCCCCTTTCATTGATAAAAATATGTTGGTTGTAATAATAAATCTGACCGGGATTACATAATTCGCGAGCCGTTTCATTGGTCAGGGAGCCTGCCCTAATTTCGTCCTTAGTTTGATAGATGGGAGTGAGTTGTACATAGGTAACCATTCTTTCACACTGATCCTTTATACAACTGGATAGGGTTACTGCCATGATAAGCATCAATAAACCGGGTTGTAATAGTTTAGCCTTCATATCTTTTATTTCTGTTAATAGGAAAAATTATGACCTTCTCGGACGATTTTTGTGGCCGGCGTTTTAGGTGGAAGGATTGCGACCAGAGGAGCGCCCAACTTTTGCCTAAAACGTTGACTCAAAAACACATAAATTGTCAGAGAATCAATTATGATAGGCTAGACGGGAATGGAATGAGAAAGGTTGGGTAAGGGTCCTAAAAAACATCAATTTCGTCCATTTCTACCAATTTGAAGAAGCATTTGGCACAAATTTCGGAATCGACTAGCGCATCATGTCCATTTTGGAACTTCTCGCCAAAAAGTTTGAAGTGCAACTCCTGAAGACTAGGCCATTTGAATCCGCCCTGTCGACCGGGCAACTTACAAAAATAGGTGCCCTCTCGCATGGTACAATAGCGTTCTAATGAAAATAATCGATGCTCGATGCTCTTACGGTGCAACTCTGCCCCGACAACATTTTCATCAAAATTCAAATTATGCGCGATTAGGTATTCGGCTTTATCGATTACGGTAGCAAATTCTTTCAATATGGGTTTGAGTTCTTTCCCTTCTTCCCGTGCAATGTCGGTCGTAATCTTATGAATTCGTTCTGCTTCATAGGGAATCTCGAAGCCTTCTGGCTTGATGATATGGCTGGCCTTTTCTATTATCTCTTGGTCTTTGTCATACAATATCCAAGCAATCTGCACCATCCGGGGCCAGTTAAAAGTATCAGTATGGGGGCGATTCCATTTCTTGGGGAATCCTACAGTTTCTACATCAAAGAATAAATACATGTATCCAATTTTATGGGACAAAGTTGCTTAAGCTTATTTTTGAACAACTTCCAGGCAAAACTAAGGAAAATCATTTGAAGGATAGCTATTATATCGATAATCTGATGTGGAATATTCCTATTGAAGTTGTTTAAAAATGATTGATTGGCTGCAATTCGAGAGAACAAGAACCTGGGAACAGCTGTATGGAATGGTCAATAGCAATACTGTATGCCATTAGTAGACAGATTTTTGACTTAGCATCATTAAAATGATCCTTATAGGATGAACTGTATATTTGTTGACAAAAATACAGCAGGGCTTTTACTAGTTTTGATGACTGGTTCATCAAAATTACGTTTCCATGAAATTTCTACCTACTATTTTTGTGTTGGCTATTCTGCTAATAATCGGCTCTCATCCTTTGGTTGCAAGCAATCCTGGAAAGGACTTCTTGATTACCCTAGATGGATCTAAGCTAACGGGGTTCATCAAGACGATAGCCATCAAGCAAAAGAAAACACAAATATCTTTTGAAAACAATCTCGGAACTACCTATACTATTGATGCATCAACCATTTTCGGCTTTGCATTTGAAGAAGCAGGAGAAATGTCACTTTATGAAAGCAAATTTTTGAATGGCGAGTGGCAGTTCTTAAAGGTAGAGAAGAAGGGCCTTGAAGTAAGCTTGTATAAAAGTTCGGAAAGGCAATTACAATATTCCGGATACAGAAGTTCGCCTATTGTAGTACAAGAAAAAAACCCTCAAATATGGCTTCAATTTAAAGGCGAGGAACCATTTAGGATTTATCGAATTACCTTCAGAAGTGTATTGCGGAAGAAGATGAAATCCTATCCTGATTTAACGAAAATGTTTGGAAAACGAGGATTTCGATATAGAAACTTATCCATGATTGTTGATTCATATAATAGATTTCACATGAACAATTCATAAGGATTACCATTCAAGTGATCGTGTTAAATAAAGCCTTGTGTCTAGGCGTTGAAGAACGTGTAGGGAATAGCCTCCTACACGTTCTTTCCATTTACAGCCCCACCTGAACGGCTTGCTATAGATCATTGATAATTGTGATAATGGTTGATTTGAGTTAAGTTTAGTGTTGTTTTTAGTAACCACCTATACCCTGTCTCTTATACACATCTCCGAGCCCACGAGACCGAGGCTGATCT
>CAJXUM010000979.1 GCA_913060855.1 uncultured Lewinella sp.
GGCATACAAGCATGAGCTTGTAGCCAACATATATTTAAAAGAGCAGCGATTTGGACTTTCCAATTCGCTGCTCTTTAGTGCATCCATTTTTGGTGAAGTGGATTCTAGTAGATAATTAATCTATCGACCAACCCACTTCTGAAGTCTAATTTTGGCATTTATTTCATGCTTTTCACACGACCTGAACCAGCAATGCTGGTATTCAAGCGAGGACTCCCCTTATAAGCCACGCTTCCACTTCCTGCTATAGATACATCCAAGCGGCCAGATACATTGACTTTGCAATCCCCTGAACCTGCGATTTCAACATCACAATCAGAGGAACTTAAGTCGGCTACATTCACTCGACCACTTCCTGCAATTTCGATATCGACATCTTTAGCTGAACCGCTGATATTAACATCGCCAGAACCTGCAATAGCTATACCTATATTGCCTAGATTATTAAAATTACTATTCGTTACGATTTCACCAGAACCAGCAATAGCTAGATTTTTGAAAGTAGGCATCGTTATATTGATGATCAATTTATCGTAGTTGCGGGCATTGGTACCATCTGGAAAACCAATATCCCAACTACCGCCGTCAACATCCTTCTCAATTAAGTCGATGATATTCTGTTGTCCTTGTATGGTCACTTTTTGGCTATTGCCTTGGGTCAAAATAACCTTAGCATTTAGCGCTACACCAATAGAGGTGAAGTTGTTTACATTAAGCGTTTGAGTTACGGAAGAGCCTTCTCCTGTAACGGATCGCTTGTTCCATTTTTGGGCTTGCAAAGAAAAAGCACTAACAGCAATAAATAAGAGTGATAATGATAAAGTCTTCCAGGTTTTCATGATTAGTGTATTTATGAGAAATAAGTTGTTTCTTCTCCTAAGGACGCGCAAAAAAATGGAAGGATGCAATTTAAGATCGCTATTTCGATGAATCGGCCACCACAAGGTGTAGAGGGTGTAAAATATTCGATGAAGGGAAGAGCTTGGACTAGTAGGAAAGTTACAAATGAGTAAGACTAAAGAATTATCCGATAAGGTTTTTATATTTACAGAGATGGTTAAGTGCTATTTCAAGTTTTTAGCCATTCCAACAAAACATCTAAAATCAACTAACACAAGCATGAAAGAGCGCCTACTATCCCTCGACGTTTTCCGAGGTTTAACGCTAGCGGGAATGATTCTGGTCAATAATCCCGGTTCCTGGTCAACGGTATACCCACCTTTATTACATGCAGACTGGCATGGTATCACCCCCACAGATTGGGTTTTCCCTTTCTTTTTATTCATCGTCGGCGTAGCTATTCCTCTGGCATTGGGTAAGCGTAAGGAGCGCGGGGATGACCAGGGCGCCATTATCAAGAAGATCGTAAGTAGAGTGGCCATTATTTTTGGATTAGGCTTATTTCTGTCCGCTTACCCTAGGTTTGGAATGGGCGATGAGGTAGGGGGAATTCGGAGTCTACATTATGTCGTCTTGGCTATTTTCATCCTATCCCTCTTTACCCGCGAAGCCGTAGCCGATGATTCGCCGATAAGGCGATGGGCGGGTATTACGGCCTTGGTGGCCATTGGAGCAATGGTTATTATCGGTTTCTTTGGTTATGACTTTAGCCGATTACGTATCCCTGGTGTTTTGCAACGTATCGCATTGGTATATGGAGCCTGTGGTATTTTGTTCCTGAAAGCCGATTGGCGAATGCAAGCTTGGGTAGGCGTCGGTTTACTCTTATTGTACTGGTTTCTCATGATGGTGGTTCCTGTACCGGGCATTGGACCTGCCAATTTAGAAGCTGAAACCAACCTCGGTGCCTGGTTCGACAATTTGTTATTAAAAGGGCATATGTATAGCCAAACTAAAGTATGGGATCCTGAAGGTCTCATGTCCACGCTACCTGCTATCGTAACAGGAATCATTGGTATGCTTACGGGGAGCTGGCTCAAAACGGATAATGATCACTATAAAAAAGTGGCTGGTATATTAGTTGCTGGTGCTATTTTATTGGGACTAAGTCATGTTTGGGATCTAAATTTCCCGATTAACAAAAAGATTTGGACGAGTTCTTATGTATTGTATACAGGTGGTGTGGCACTACTCATCTTAGGTGTCATTTACTGGATCGCAGACATTCAAGGCTATAAAAAATGGACCAAACCCTTTGTGATTTATGGCACGAATGCCTTGTTTGTGTATGTTATGTCTGGCCTGGTGGTCAAAACCATGTTTGCTATAAAATGGGTCGGAAGTAACGACCAATCTTGGAATATTTACAGCTGGCTGTATAACAACCTTTTCGTGCCGGTCTTCAGTAGTCCATACAATGCCTCTTTGGCCTATGCCTTGGCCAATGTTTTATTCTTTTTTGGATTAGCATGGGTATTGTATCGCGCGAAAATATTCATTAAGGTATAATTCCAACCTTTGAGAAAATCGAGTGTCTTTGGTATAAAAATAGGTATGACTAAGCTAGGGACACTCGATTCTTTCACGCGGTTCAACGAATTCATGGCCAACCCTGACGCTACCTTCCATATTGTAGATCAATGGTATCCGCCTAACTTCCGTTTTTCCTTGCATAATGACCGCTATTCCAAAATAAGTATTCTCTTAAATGGCCAAGTAAAGGAAGGCTATCGAAAGCAGGAGGTATATGGTCAGGCGAGTAGCTTGGTGATTAAACCCCAATCTGCCGCACACACCAATCTTTTTGGGCCCAAAGGCACCCGCATCGTTTCCATTCTACTACAAGATCGGTTTTGGGAGCAAATGAATATGCAAAACCAATTGAGCGAACTCCGCTGGTTTCATAACCTCCAATTCACCCGAGCTAGTATGAAATTCATACAAGAGGCGCTATCCACTAAGTCTCTTGAAAACTTGGACGAGCATTTTATCGAGTTATTAGCAGCCTTGCAATATACTCCTCCTAGCACCGCTATTCCTCCGACTTGGCTACAGGCCTTGCATGAAAGACTGCAAGATGAATGGGAAGCACCGCCTACTGTTCGAGCGCTAGCGGAATGGGTAGGCGTACACCCGGTATACCTGGCTCGGGCTTTTCGAAAGTACTACCACTGTTCCATCAAAGAATATGTGCGTCAAAATCGCGTGAAGCGGGTAATTGCTCCTTTGAGCTCCCCGACCCTCTCCTTGGCACAAATCGCCTTCGATGCGGGTTATGCGGATCAGAGCCATTTTACGCGACAATTTAAAGGGGAAATGGGGATGAGTCCGGGGGTGTTTCGGCGGATGTTGGTGGGTTAGGATGGAGTCAAGGAGGGTTGACAGCTGGAGCTGTCGGCGGGCAGGGATGGGGCAGGTTCCGGTTGGAAACCGGGAACCAACGGCGGTAGCAGCGATGGACAGGGCTTTTGATTTTGATCTTGATTGATTTTTTGATGTAGAATTGACAGCGGGAGCTGTCGGCAGGCGGAGATGGGGCAGGTTCCGGTTGGAAACCGGGAACCAACGGCGGTAGCAGCGATGGAC
>CAJXUM010000980.1 GCA_913060855.1 uncultured Lewinella sp.
TCTACACTATCCTCTTCGTCGGCAGCGTCAGATGTGTATAAGAGACAGCCTATCAACTAACCGATGGAATGGCCGATGCCATTAGTCCAGTATGGGATAAAAATGGCAAATACCTCTATTTCTTAGCCAGTACCAATTTTGGACTAAATACAGGCTGGCTCGATATGAGTTCCTATGATCCCACAACGACTTATCGCCCTTATATGATATTGTTGGGCAAAGACACTCCTTCTCCATTTTTGGTAGAAAGTGATGATGAACCCTTAGCGGACGATTCGAAAAAAGACAAGAAAGAGGAGGAGAAGAAGGACTCCTTAGTCACGATCGACATGCCTGGCCTTGCCCATCGGATTCTTGCCATAGATGTTCCTACAAGAAACTATGTAGCGCTAGTCGCAGGTCCAGAAAACATGTTCTTCTACATGGAAGGCATTGACAATCAACCTGGTCTTAGCTTGCATCGATATGATATCAAAAAACAGGAAGGCAAGTTATTCTTGAAGGGCGTGAGCCAAGCAGAAATATCGGAGGATCGAAAACAGCTACTCTATCGAAGTGGGCAAAACTGGGGCATTGTCGGTGCAGCGGGTAGCCCGCCCAAAGCCGGTGATGGCAAGCTAAAGTTAAACTTGAGAATGAAAGTAGAGCCAAGGGCAGAATGGGCTCAAATTTACAAGGAGGGATGGCGCTATCAGCGAGACTTCCTCTACGTAGATAACGTGCATGGCGCACCTTGGAATGATATTTATGATTGGTACCGACCTTGGGTGGATCACGTCCGTCACCGTTCCGACCTCAACTATATCGTAGATATCTTAGGTGGTGAAGTAGCGGTAGGTCACTCTTACACGCGCGGAGGTGATTTCCCCGATATTGATCGTGTTTCTATCGGTTTACTTGGCGCTGATTTGGAAGAGCACAATGGCTTTTATCGCATCAAAAAAATCTATAATGGAGAAAGCTGGAATCCGGGGATCGAGGGACCTTTAGCGATACCGGGCTTGGGCGTAAAAACCGGAGATTACATCCTCGCCATTGATGGCCAAGACCTGCGCACGCCGACCAATCCGTTTATGCTATTGGAAGGAAAAGCCAACCGACAAGTAAAATTGCTAGTCAATAGCCAACCTACTACCGAAGGAGCGAAGTTGATTACCACAAAAGCGATTAGTAGTGAAAGAAACCTTCGCTACGTAGACTGGGTAGAAGGCAATCGTAAAAAAGTAGATAGCCTATCCAATGGGCAACTAGCCTACGTATATGTACCCAATACCAGCGGCCCAGGTTTCACCTCCTTTAACCGTTATTATTTTGCGCAACAGCATAAGAAAGGGGCTGTTATCGATGAGCGCAATAATGGTGGAGGATCTGCGGCTGACTACATGGTCGATGTAATGGCTCGTAAGCTACAGGGTTATTTCAATAGTAAAGCCAATGACCGTAAACCCTTCACCACGCCGATAGCAGGGCTCTGGGGCCCCAAAGTCATGATCATTAATGAAAGAGCCGGTTCGGGGGGGGATCTACTCCCTTACTTATTCAAGCAAATGGAAATTGGTCCACTCATTGGAACGCGTACTTGGGGTGGCCTGGTAGGCACCTGGGATACGCCTCCCTTCCTAGATGGGGGCCGGATGGTGGCTCCACGAGGCGGTTTCTTCGATGTTAATGGCGAATGGGCGGTTGAAGGCGTTGGTATTGCACCAGACGTGGAGGTGATCCAAGAACCAGCCAAAGTGATCAATGGCCATGATCCACAATTGGAAAGAGCTGTGCAGGAGGCCCTGAAGTTATTGAAAACGGAAGGCGTAGAATTAAAGTCTGAACCTGCTGCTCCGATTCGTTGGAAGCGCCCTAGTGGGAAGAAGTAAGTATTTTTCTCTTCTCAAGGGGTGAGTTACTCACCCTTTGAGAAGAGAAAATACGCCCCTTTCACTTCTTCCAAATATTCCCGATCTTTGTCTAAAATCACTCAGTAGGAATGGAACTAGACAATCACTCCATATTCTTTTATATCTTGATTGGCCTGATGGCGGTAGGTGTATTGCAAAGCCTATTTATTGGTTTTCTATTTTTTTTGAAAGGATCGGGTGAGCGGAGGGCCAATGCCTTTTATGGGGTTTTACTCATCACCATTGGGCTGACCTTACTTCATAACGTATTTATACTCACTGACTTTTATAAGTTGTATCCGAAATTTAATTTCTTACCGATTTATTACACACTAGCCTTTCCGATCCTCCTTTTTTATTACGTAAAGCTGACCCTCTATCCTGCCTATAAGTTTCGATTAACAGATATTAAACATTTTATTTTACCTGTTGGACAACTCGTATTTTTCTTAGTGACCTTTTCTAAAAGCACGGAGGTTAAAAGCCAAATTGATCGCTATTTTTACAACCCATTTTATGGCGGATTT
This sequence comes from uncultured Lewinella sp., assembly GCA_913060855.1. Taxonomy (GTDB): domain Bacteria; phylum Bacteroidota; class Bacteroidia; order Chitinophagales; family Saprospiraceae; genus DT-111. The sequence goes on from CAJXUM010000980.1 coordinate 2,420, forward strand.
GAGCAATTCCTTTATCTAGCTGGCTTTTTCGCTTATATGTATTTTGCCTACCGTTACATCCGACGTAAGCGTAAGCAAGCACAGAATAAGAAGCACATCAAGGCTATTAAGTATCTCAACAAACTTTTACAGGTTTTATTTCTACTTTTCATCATTCACACCTTTATGGTCGTGAGTGATTTTATCAGCTTTGAGTTCTTCAGAGTCGATTTACGAGATAGTAAAGTGTATGCGGGATTAGGTGTTTTTTCCTTTGTTGCATTGGTCTATTGGTTGAGCATTTATGGCTTTCAGGTACTGTTTTGGGGGAGGAAAGTTTTCGGGAAATAGGACATTTCTGTACCTTCAGACCACATATTAATAAAGCAATTACCAAACCTCAACGCATGAAACGCCTTTTCTTCATTCTATTTACCATTTTACCCTGTCTAGTTTCCGGGCAACTCTCCTTTGATTCTCTCATCTTAGTTCAGTCTACGAAAATCTATTTTGACCTCGGCCAAGACCAATGGCAGGAAGGAGCCGATAGCATCCTTTACGAGGTGGCTGCCTTTACGGCCGAACATGAAGATGCTCGGATACATTTGACGGCTCATACCGATTCCATCGGGACAGATGATTCCAATCAAGGCTTGTCGGATAGAAGGGCCCAAAGTGTTTTAAAGGGGTTAATAGAAGCGGGCGTATCCGAGGATATATTGGTCATAGAAACCTTTGGAGAAAGTGTCCCTGAGGCTGATAATACGACGGAGGAGGGTCGACAACAAAATCGACGGGTAACGATAGATTGTTATATCAACAAACCCATGACCTACCTGACGGGGAAAATAAGAGATGAAGATACCGGCGAGGGCATTCCAGCCGAGTTACACCTCAAAGGAGAGGATTATGAGGATAAATTTAAGACCAATGAGGACGGTACCTTCAAACATCCAGTGCCCGATCAGAAAGTCATTAGAGTTGATGTTCTATCTAAAGGTTATTTTTTAAAAGGGAAAACCATTAAAACGCGGGCTGATATCATGTCTGTCTCTTATACACATCTCCGAGCCCACGAGA
>CAJXUM010000981.1 GCA_913060855.1 uncultured Lewinella sp.
CGAGATCAGCCTCGGTCTCGTGGGCTCGGAGATGTGTATAAGAGACAGTTTTTGTCCTTTTTTACGTAGCAGGTCGATTGCTTTATCGTAATCTCCTTCAGCCTCTGTCAGTGCTTTTTTGCAATCCATCATACCGGCACCGGTAGTGTCACGCAATTTTTTCACATCGGCAGCAGAAATTTTTACACTCATTTTACCTTAATATTATAATGTTGTAAAAAAAAGAAATAATTCGGTCAGGTCTACACCGTATTCCTACACATTACTCCAAAAGTAGATTAAAAGTTCCAACTTGGGATTAACCGTTAGCTGTTGCTTCTTTTTCTGCTTTTGATTGTTTGCGATCCTCTAGTCCCTGACGGATAACTTCCACCATATAGTTGGTGATAATAGCAACTGATTTAGAAGCATCGTCATTTCCTGGAATAGGGAAGTCCACCTGATTAGGATCAGAGTTGGTATCCACTAAACCGAAAGTACGCAAGCCCAATTTGTGCGCTTCTGCTACTGCAATATGCTCATGGTGAATATCCACGATGAAGATAGCAGAAGGAAGACGATTGAGGTTAGCGATACCACCCAATACTTTATCAAGTTTGGCTAGTTCTCTGGTCAAAGTCAATCGCTCTTTCTTGGTTACATTAGATAATGTACCATCTGCCAACATGCGCTCGATGTTCTGCATTTTCTTCACAGAACGACGAATCGTAGAGAAGTTGGTCATCATACCACCCAACCAACGCTCCGTTACATAGGGCATTCCTACGCTGCGAGCAGCGGTTGCCACGATGTCACGTGCTTGTTTTTTGGTAGCAACAAACATGATTTTCTTACCAGACTTGGCCAAGCTATATAAGGCTTTGGCAGCAGTGTCCATGCTTTCCATGGTCCGGTTGATATCGATAATATGAATACCCTTACGCTCCATAAAAATGTATGGAGACATTTTAGGATTCCATTTTTTCTTCAAGTGGCCGAAATGGACTCCAGCATCTAACAATTCTTTATAGGTAGGCTTTTCCATTGTCAAATTTTAATAAAGTATTTGGATCTATCTGCCTGCGTAGGCAAAATCTCCTAACGGATAAAAAAAGATTAACGCTTACTGAACTGGAAGCTCTTCCTTGCTTTTGGCTTACCGTATTTTTTACGTTCAACCACACGAGCGTCCCTAGTCAAGTATTTCTTTTCTTTCAAAGGCTTGCGAAAGTCCTCGTTCAACTTGATCAGCGCACGAGAAATACCCATACGGACTGCTTCAGCTTGGCCTTTGAAGCCACCGCCTTTTACGTTTATCTTTAAATCATAGATATTTTCTACTTCTACTGTATTAAATGGATCTACAATTTTGAATTGAATATGCGGTTGTGGGAAATAGTTTTTCCAATCGCGACCGTTTACCGTAATCTTACCACTACCTTTAGTGAGGTAAACCCGCGCGACCGAAGCTTTTCTTCTCCCTATTGCATTGATCATTTCCATGGTCTAAACAAATTTATTGGAACCGGCGCTAGACACCGGATGTGATTTGTTAAAATTTAAAATCTTCTGGCTTCTGCGCATGATGAGGATGCTCATCACTTGCGTAAACGAAAAGTTTCTTGTGCATCGCTCTACCCAACTTAGTTTTGGGCAACATGCCTCTCACTGCATTTTCGATGATAGCATATGGCTTCTTAGTCATCATATTCTTAGCCAAAGTTCGCTTTTGACCACCTGGGTGACCTGAATACGTGATGTATTCTTTTTGGTCCCATTTGGCACCTGTGAAACGAACTTTATCTGCATTGATCACGATAACATAGTCACCGGCATCAAAATGAGGCGTATAAGAAGGCTTATGTTTTCCACGAAGCACGCTAGCAATTCGACTACAAAGGCGGCCAACAACCTCTCCTTCTGCATCGATGACGTACCATTTTCGCTCAACAGAATCCTTGTTCTCCGACTTTGTTTTATAGCTCAAAGTATTCACTGCTCGTCCTTTTTAAAAGGTGATTTAATAAAAAAGTGTACCCCCGTTATCCAAAGGCGGCACAAAGGTAGATTTCTTTATTACAATAACCAAGCTTTTTTTATAAAAAAACACAAGATGAGATTCATAACCGACTGATAAACAGTAAAAATTTCGCCCAGCGATTTTTTGCACCGCTTTTTCGCTCCGACGCGATGGCTAGCTCTAGCCCGCCCATTGCAGGTGTTTCTCACCTGCAATATGCCCCGCCATCGGATGACAGACCGCAAGCAGTTTAGAGAATTGAGGATAGTTAACTAGTTGAGACGGAGTACCCCAGAGGAACGCTGGCGGTTCCAAGCCTCGCCAAAGGCTTATAAACGCCATCAACTCCCCTACAGCGCCATCCACACCCCCATAAAATGTCCAATACTGCCGCCCAGCACAAAAACATGCCAGATCGCATGATGATAAGGCAAGCGATGAAAAGCATAAAAGAAAACACCCAAAGTATAGCAGGCCCCGCCGAAAATAATCCAATTGAGACTAATCGTCGGCATTTCTTGCAGCATGGGTGGTAAGGTAAAGACGGCCATCCAGCCCATACCGAGGTACAAGGTCAGCGAAAACCATTCCCATTTACCAAAAAAGAAGAGCTTATAGGCAATGCCAAAGAGGACCAATCCCCAGAGGATAGCCAAATAGATAAGGCCGCTGCTATTGGGTAAATAGATTAGTAAAAAGGGCGTGTGCGTACCTGCAATCAAAAAATAGATGCAAATGTGATCTATTTTTCGCCAGATAAACTTACGTTTTTCCGATAGCAGGCTATGGTAGACGGTCGAACTGGTATAGACCGCCAATAAAGAGAGGATAAAAATAATGACGCCCCAAAGGTGTAAGCTCACTCCCCCAGCCCGCCAAATTATCCAGGGCCCTACAATAAGACCTAATACAAGCCCCAGGGCATGGGTCAGTACATTCGCCTTTTCATCTTTGGGGAGTAAGCCCCAGTATTTGGTCGCACTATTTATAGTCCTTTCCACCAATTCAATCGTTCTTGATTTCCTTTTGAAAGATCATACCTCAAGCCATTGATGATGACTTGACGTACGGTATTTTTTTCCATCAGTACCAAAGCCGGATGCTGGCCGGGTAAAATCTTGTCCTCTTTTGTCTCCCCTACAGCTAGTAGGCGAAAGGGGATACGGGCGGCTATTTCTCTCGCAGGCAATTGCTCCATCCGCAAAGTCGTGACGCCTTGCTCCCACAATCGCTTTACATCCAATGATTTGACCGCCTTCCAATCGGGAACCACCTTGCGATACACCTTGCCGGGTAGCAAACGCATGCCTTTCGCTGCCACCGATTCGTAGGCAAAAAAGGTCGATAAATCGCCCAAATCCTGAATGACGGCATCAAAGTAATAAGGCATGGGACTATCCCCACCCAATTCGCGCCGACGAATCCCTACATCAACGGTCTGTCTCTTATACACATCTGACGCTGCCGACGAAGAG
>CAJXUM010000982.1 GCA_913060855.1 uncultured Lewinella sp.
GAGATCAGCCTCGGTCTCGTGGGCTCGGAGATGTGTATAAGAGACAGTTACAACATACCGACTAATATCTCTTCTTATTCCTCATTAGGTTTGCTTACACCTAAAAATCGTATGAAAAGCCTTGAATCCATTTAGAACCAGATTACTTCGAGATTCAAGTATTAATATTCTTCAGCAAAACTCATTATTTATGAAAAACAAAAACGAAAAACCAAAAGCTTTAGGCTTTTTAATGGTTTGTCTGCTTTTCATTGCAGCCAGTACCAGTGCTTATGCACAGCTGACGACTGTAACAGGAACGATAGTAGACGAGGAGAACGTGCCACTAATAGGAGTTAATGTCCTGATTAAGGGTACTTCCACTGGGACAGTTAGTGACTTGGACGGAGCCTATCGGATCGAAGTTCCGGATGCCTCGTCGATACTTGTATTTTCGTATACTGGATATTCCGAAGCCGAAGAAGTTCTTAACGGCCGAACCCTCATTGATGTCGTTTTGCAGGAGGGCGTTGGACTAAACGAAGTGGTGGTGGTAGGATATGGGACACAGCGAAAGGCTACCTTGACTGGCTCCGTTGTCCAGGTAAAAGGGGATGACATTATCGCATCCAAACCAAGCTCGAGCACTGCTTTAGCACTACAAGGTGAAATGCCCGGTGTTGTAATCACCAGGGGGACCGCTCGTCCCGGGAATGAAGGGCTTGATATCAAAATTCGAGGTGACATATCAGTGAATAATGTTTCACCTCTTATTTTACTAGACGGATTAGTAATTCCGGAATCACAGCTGTCTACTATCAATCAGAACGACATTGAAACCATATCTGTGTTGAAGGATGCTTCCGCGGCTATTTATGGTACCAGGGCATCTGGTGGTGTTATTCTAATTACTACTAAAAAGGGACAGATTGGAAAACCTAAATTTGAGTACAATTCTCAATACCAAATGAATACGGTCGGAGAAGTTCCAATATCTAACCTTAAGCAATGGGCAACTATGTGGTTGGAAACGGGTAATAATGATGCCATCGACTATGTCGATTCTGATGGTGTCGCTCAAACAGCTCAACCTACCCATCGATTTTACACAGCGGGAGAGTTTCAACAAATAATTGATGGAACATGGCCGCTAGCACCAGAACCATCTCTTGCCTTTGGAACGCTTACCTTACGCACCGCAGATGTCAACCAATTGGAGGAACTATATGGTAATACCTGGTCACAAAGACATAATATATCAGTTTCAGGTGGTACAGACAAGGTAAGATATCGATCATCATTAGGTTATAACGATGAGCGATCTGTATTGGATGTCGCCTATGATGGAGCCAAAAGGATCAATTTCCGTACGAATTTGTCTTATGAAATAAATGATTTGGTCAATACCAGTTTCACACTTTCATTTGATCGAAGAAATATTCAAACGCCTAACCAGGGAATTGGAGAAGGGGCGCAAGATCCTAGTTTCTTCCCATTGCTCAATCCGCAGGGACAATATTACGATGAATTTGGTGGTCATAACCCATTGGCTAAGGTTCAGGCGGGCGGAAGAAATTCTACCATAGATCAAATCATTCGTTTGGGAGGGAGTGTTAATCTCGACCTGGATAAATATGTGAGAGGCCTTTCTTTTAGATATGATGCAAATTTCAGTTTGGGCGATAGAAAAGAAAATCAAAGAAAAACTTCTTTTAATGTTTATACTTGGGAAGGAGACGCATTGGGAAGAATAAGAAGCACTTTGGCTAACTCTTATTCTAAATTTTATTATACCGACTATAATACGCAGATGCATACCTTAAGCGGTAATTATAAAAAATCCCTTGGTAGTCACAATTTAGGTCTGACACTGGTTGCTCAAGGCCAGCTTGACGAGGAAGAAAGAAATTACTTTGGTAGAACCAATTTCTCTACGGACGAGCTGAATCACCTCAATCTAGGTGACGTAACAACGGTTGAAGCTGGAGGGGATGAAAGACGAGATGGTCCTGGCAGGCCTTGGTTCCGGACCGGAGCAGAAAATGAAGGAATTCTGTCTTATGTTGGGCGTTTCAACTACGACTATAATGGCATTTACCTTTTTGAAGCTTTAGCAAGAAGGGACGGATCCTCAAGACTACACCCCGATTTCAGGTGGAGTAATTTTTATGGTGCTTCTGCGGGTATAAATCTGGCGGAATTGCCAATACTAGCTTCTTCAAAGACCTTTGATGTTCTGAAGCTTAGGGCTTCTTGGGGGCAAACAGGCTCCACCGCAGGTATTAGTGCATATGATTACGTTTCAAGCATATCCACCGGAACCGCTGTGTTTGGTCTCAGTCCAGGATTTGCCAATACAGCAAACATTGCTGGTATCTCGACTATAGATCGTACTTGGGAGCGGGTATCTACTACCAATTTCGCTGTAGACTTTGGACTATTAAATTATCGACTGAGCGGTACTTTCGAATATTTCATTCGTGAGAATGACGATATGCTGATAAATATCACCTATCCTAATGTCTTGGGAGCCGCGGCTCCATTGACCAATAGTGGGAGTTTTACTACAAAAGGCTGGGAATTAGCCTTAAACTGGAGAGATCAAATTGGTGAACTGAAATATAATGTCGGCTTCATGTTATGGGATGCAGTCAGTGAAGTGACAAGCCTGGAGGGAGCTGTGGCTATTGAAAGTGGTGTAAATGATCCGATTGAAGGTAAGCCACTTAATGCTATTTACACCTACCAAACTAATGGTATTCTGGAAACAGAAGCGGAAGTGTTGGAATACTACCAGCAGTATGGTTTTGATGGGGGTGATGTAAATGCAATGAAAGCTGGAACCGACATTCCAGCCTATAATACACCAAGTCGTTTAGTGCCGGGTACCGTAAGGCGTGTAGATGCAAATGGGGATGGTTTAATCAATGAGGATGACCTGGTACACTTTGGAGATGAAAATCCTCACTACAGTATGGGCATTAGGCTAGGGGCTTCATGGAGAGGCCTTGACATCAATATGTTTTTCCAGGGAGTTGCTGATCAAACTATTGTACGAGACGGTACATTTGCATATCCTTTCCGTCATTGGTGGAGAAATCAAAATAATGCGTTCGTGCAAAACACCTGGCTCCCAACCAGAACGAATGCGGATTATCCAATGGTCTTCTTTAATGGTACCAGAAAGGGCTGGAACTATAACATAAATGATATCAATGTAGTACAGGCTTCCTACTTGAGAGCTAAGCTTATTTCTGTTGGGTATTCCCTCCCTGAGGCTTTGATTTCAAGAGCAGGATTACAAAAAGTTCGCTTATCTGCGACGGGAACCGATCTGTTCGTAATTTCTAATGTGAAAGATAAATTGGATCCTGAGTCACCTTCTGGTTTTAGCCAGGGAACGATTAATCCATATTCCCCGACATTTATTTTTGGCTTAGATATCTCGTTTTAATGATGACTAATAATTTTAGAATTATGAAAAATATAGATA
>CAJXUM010000983.1 GCA_913060855.1 uncultured Lewinella sp.
TACACTATCCTCTTCGTCGGCAGCGTCAGATGTGTATAAGAGACAGGTATACAGCCTGCAAGCTCAGTTGGATAGATTTGTGGATATAACCGAGGAAGCGGGTTTCCCGTTTTTTGGGCATGGCCATGGCCTGGCTGTTGGAGACTATGACAATGATGGATACGAGGATCTTTATGTTAGTGTATATACAGGAAATAACAGACTATGCAGGAATAAGGGTGACGGAACATTCGAGGAGGTAGCAGCCGAGCTAGGCCTGGACATCGCATCAAAAAGTAAAGCAGCGGTCTGGGGAGATATTGATAATGACGGGTACTTGGATTTGTATGTGGCCAATTTAAATGCCAAGGATCAACTTTTTAGGAATATAGGGGATGGTACCTTTGAAGAAATTACGGTGTCAGCAAGAATTAGCAATATAGAAAACCCATCAGCCGTAAGTATGGCGGACGTCAACCAAGATGGATTTCTAGACCTCTATATTGCCAATTTTGGCGCTGAAAATATTTTGTACCTCAATAACCAGGATCGTACCTTTAGTAATTATACACTCGAAGCAGGCTTATCGGATATGGGAAGTTCTATGGGGGCTGTTTTCTTTGATTACGACAAGGATGGAGATAGCGACTTATACTTGGTTCATGACAATATCGAACCTAATTTCCTATATCAAAACGATGGGAATGGACATTTCATAGAAGTTAGCATTGCTGCCCAAGCTAACACCAAGGGTTACGGAATGGGAGTAGATATAGCAGATATTAACCAGGACGGCTATACGGATATCTATATCACCAACTTATTTAAAAATGTCCTCTTATTAAACCAGGGAGACGGGACCTTTGAAGATATTTCTGAGCGAGCAGGTGTCGATGATTTTGGGATGGGGTGGGGGACTCATTTCTCAGATATAGATAATGACGGCTGGGTAGATATTTACGTGGCTAATGATTCAGAGTTTTCACCCTATCCGAATGTCTTATATCGCAATTTGGGAAATGATACTTTTGAAAAAATAGAAACATTGGGCGCTGTCAGTAGTACGCAACAGAGCTATGCTACTGTTGGATTCGATTATGACCTGGATGGCCATATGGATTTGGCCTTGGCTAATATCGGTTCAGCGGACTATTGCCAACTGTTTGAAAACAAGCAAGAAGGCGGGAATTGGGTCGGGATCAAATTGATCGGAGTAAATGGAAATAGTAATGCAATTGGGGCTAAAATCGAAGTAATTGATGAACTTGGTGCGCTGCATTATCGAGAGCTGATAGCGGGTAGTGGTTGGGCTAGCCAGAGCAGCCCTGTCCTTCATCTAGGCCTTGGCGATGCAGAGCGGATCCAGCAATTGAGTATTAGCTGGCCATCTGGACAGAGCCAAGTAGTACAGGACTTAACACTGAATGAGTATTGGACGATTGAAGAAGGCGAAACACCGATACTTGGCTTGGTGGGAAAGCCTTTGCTCACAGCTATCGCACAAGACGATAAACAGTCAGCTGAGCTATCTATCCAAGTATTCCCGAATCCTAGCAGCGATATAATTCAGGTAGGATTTGAATCAGCAGACCTAGGACCGCTGCAACTCGAATTATTTACAATGGAAGGGAAACTTCTCCGTACTCGGCTATTTGATTATGCGACAATGAGTACAGGAAGAATAGAATGGGATTTGAAAAGCCTTGGGGTAAGTGGTTGTGTATTCATCCGGCTTCGGAATGAAAATGAGACCATCATGAAGAAAGTACTAATCAGCAATTGACCATTGACAAGACTTCAGCAGTTTTCTCTAGCCAAGACTGGGGAAACTGCTGAAGTCTGAGCCTTGACTAAATTAACAAACAAAACAACGAAAAACATCAGCCATGGGTAACACCAAAACAGCCTCAAAATCACAGGGAAAGGTGCCTGTTATAGCGAAAGAACTACTGATTCCTTTTATCCTCATCACTTTTTGTTTTGCCCTCTGGGGGTTTGCCAATGATATTACTAATCCTTTGGTGAAGGCCTTCGGTACGATTTTCAATCAAAGTGCATTTATCAGTTCTTTTGTTCAATTTGCCTTTTATGGCGGCTATTGCTTCATGGCTATCCCTGCGGCTATTTTTATTAAGAAATACTCTTATAAGTCGGGTATTCTATTGGGTTTGGTACTGTATGCTTTTGGAGGAATGTTATTTATCCCGGCTAGTTTAGTGGGGGTCTTCTGGCCTTTTTGCGCCGCTTTCTTTATCATGACCTGTGGCTTGAGTTTTCTAGAGACGAGTGCGAATCCTTACATCCTCTCGATGGGTGATGAATCCACAGCTACCCAGCGCTTGAACTTGGCTCAATCCTTTAACCCAATGGGGTCCCTCATTGGTATCATAGTCGCTCGGGATTTCATCTTGGCGAAGATCAATAAGTTGGGAGCAGAGGAGCGAGCGAGCCTTCCACTAGAAGAATTTGATTCGATAAAGATGGCAGATTTGGCCATCGTACGAGGCCCTTATGTAGCGATTGGTGTGATCATCGCCATCATGTTCTTACTCATCTTTATAAGGAAGATGCCCAAAGCGCAAGATGCAGCTAAGACCCTGGACCTTAGCGGAACCTTTAAACGATTAATGGCTAACCTCCGCTATAGAGAGGGAGTAATTGCCCAAGCATTTTATGTAGGCGCTCAGATTACGGTATGGACATACACGATTCATTACGGAACAGAAGTATTGATGGGAGAGGGGATGTTGGAAGGTGATGCAGCTGCACAAGCTGTTTCTTTCAACCTGTATGCCATGATACTATTTGCGACCAGTCGATTTGTCTGCACATATCTACTAAAATATATCCAGCCTGGTAGTCTATTGATGTACCTGTCTATCGGAGCGATGCTCTTGCTGTTCCCTGTCGTATTTGCAGGAGGGCGAATCGGTCTATATGCACTGATTGGTATTTCTGGCTGTATGTCCTTAATGTTTCCGACCATCTACGGTATTGCGCTGAAGGGCGTGGGAGAAGATGCGAAACTAGGAGCTGCGGGCTTGGTGATGGCGATTGCAGGTGGATCGCTTATGCCGCCACTACAGGGTTTAGTCTTGGACACATATGGGGTTCAGCTATCTTATTTAATGCCGATCATTTGTTTTGTCGTTATTGCTATCTTCGGGTATCGAACCTATAAAATACACAACGCCTAATCGACAATGGAAAATAGAAGATTTTGCTTCAGCTGTGACTTGAAAGATGATCCTGCTTTGATCGAAGAATATAAAAATCATCACGCTCCCGGGAATGCCTGGCCGGTTATCACCGATAGCATTCGCGCTGCCGGAATTGTTGACATGCAGATTTACTTAACAGGAAATCGCATGTTTATGATCATGGAAGTAGATGAAAGCTTTGATGCTGATCGCAAAGCAGAGATGGACGCCAACAATCCTAAAGCTGTCTCTTATACACATCTGACGCTGCCGACGAAGAGGATAGTGTAGAT
>CAJXUM010000984.1 GCA_913060855.1 uncultured Lewinella sp.
AGATCAGCCTCGGTCTCGTGGGCTCGGAGATGTGTATAAGAGACAGGAAAAAGGATTTTGCAACCTATTGAAAAAGAAAACTAGATAGGATAATGTACCCTTATCCATGCACAGTCAATAATGGTCAAGCCAGAGATTGGAGAAAGTCTTAAGTAATAGAAGCCCTTAGAAACACTCGCCGATGTTGGGTGCCTGTCTAGCCAGATAGGTTTTCGACCAACATCTCTCCTTGGATACCAAGGATGCCGCAGGTGAAAACACCTGCAACGGCGATAGAGGGCATCTAGCCAGAATTGGCCCACCCGCGGCCAGTTAGGTTTTACATTAAATTTAGTCGAGAAAAGTAGAATATTAGCCTAGTATTTAGGCATAATTTGGGTTTTTAACGTATCTAAATGATAGTTGTTAAAACGTAAAGCCTATGGTTACTCAAGTTGCGCTAATTGCACTCATCATATTACTACTCTCTCTCTTGATTGGAGCAAGTTACAATAGCTTTATCCATCGGAAAAATGCCCTGCAATATGCCTACCAGGGTTTAGAAGTACAATTAAAGAAACGCCATGAGCTGCTACCTAGATTAGCAGAGGTTGTACAAACTAGTGCTCAATTTGAATTTAGATTGATAGAGGAAACTAATAAATTATTAAGCGGAGGTACGGTTAAGGAAATAGGCCTTCCCGCCATATTAGAGCGGGAGAATAAAATCGCGCGATCTATTCTACAATTTACCAGAGAAATTAATGGGGATGCTGCATTGAGGCAGCAAAAAAGCTTTGTACACCTACAGCAGTCTATCCAGAGGTAGAAGCTCAAATTTCGGCAGCACGACGAGCCTATAATGCAGCAGCGATGGAGTATAATAATGCCATTGAGATGTTTCCAACAGTCCTATTTGCCACCCTTTCAAGAATGAAGCGGGTTGATACGATGGACTTGCTGGTCATAGAACCGGATTATATGAGTTTTGAGCAGCGACCGTAACTACCAAACACATTGATAATGTCACTTGCATTACACTAATCCGGACAGTTCTAAGAAGCGAATAAGGCATGGACCTAAATGAAAAAATAAAAACATTGAAAGCAGCTGGACCCCAACTGAAGGCGTTGGAAGAGCAGCGACACACGCTGTTGCGAATGCAGCGGAAAAAACTGCTATTCATAATGGTGTCTGGGGTCTCAATCATTCTATGTATCGTTTTGTGGGCTATTTCTATGATTGGCGTGACAGGAGTGGCTGCTTCTTTTATTGGTTTGGGCTTGTTAGCGGCGTCCACCTCTTATTACATGAAGGAGGTTCAACTCCCTCTGCAACAAAAACTTCAGCAATCTATTGGTAATATTTTTGTTCAACACCTATACCCAGGGTGGGAATTCAAAGCGGATCAGTCACTCACTCACGAGGAAGTTGTTTCCTCTGGCCTACTCACTGATGGATATCAACCAGGAAATAATTTGATGCGGGGAAGGCATGGAGAAACTAATTTTGCCTTTTGCCATTTTGAAGAAGACTTTAATCATGAGGAGGACAACCGGACCTTATTTAATGGGTTACTATTGATATTTGACTTCCATAAATCTATTAAAGAAAAAACTATAGTCTTCCCAGATCAGGCACAAAAAAACATGGGAAGTTGGCTGGGTAAGAAAATACAAGAATTCGGGTGGAAGGGCTTGGAACTAGTTTATTTGGAGGATCCAATCTTTGAAAAGGAGTTTGTCACGTATGGCAGTGATCAGATAGAAGCGCGTTATGTACTGACACCGAACATGATGACTAATTTGTTGAAACTACGGGCTCGATTTGGAGAGAATATATCCTTCTCATTTACCAACGATAAGGTAGCAGTAGCCATTAAGCACGTCTCTTCCTCACCATTTACCAATATTGATGCCCCCATTAATCCAGAAGCGGCTTTGTGGCATTTCCACCAACCTATCCAGCTCGCAAAGGAAGTGATCGATACCTTACAATTGAATACGCGTATTTGGGCGAGGGAATAAATCTTCACTACAGCTTCACACGCACACCAGCATAGACTCTTCGGCCCTCTGCCGGAATAATTCCTGGACCGGGATAGCCTGTCGCTCGTCTTGTAAAGTAGGCTGCATTGGTCAAGTTATTAGCGCCAATTTGGAGACCCCATCTGTTCCATTGGTAACTCAAGGAAGCATCCATGACTTGGTAGGACGGAATGAGTCCTCGGGTAGCATCGGCTACTTGTACTGCATTTGTCGCATCACTATAATGCTCATAGACATAGGTAAACTGGTAACTGGCTCGCCATCGCCGATAGTAAAAACTCAAACCACTTTTTAAACTAAAGGGCGGAATGAGTTCTACTTGCTTGCCAATGAAAGCAGATTGACCACTCAAGTATTTACCTTGTAGAAAACTGAAATTGGTAAACAAATTGAGGGAAGCTTCACTCCCTTCTCCGAAAACTAACTTCCAAAGATCAGCCTCCGCAAATGCTTCTAGCCCGAGGATTCGTGCATTACCAATATTAGTACGAAAGGCGACGGTTGTCGTGACCGGAACATCACCAAAAAACTGTACCACTTCCTTCTCACCTGTTCCAATGCGATCTTGGTAGCGCAAATAGAAAGCACTGAAATCAAATCGAATCCTATTCTTCAGAAGGTTACCTCGGAAGCCAAGATCAATATTGAAGCCATTCTCATCTGTAAGCAAAGAGTCAATTTCCAAATTGGGATTGACAACGGCAATGTCGCTAAAATTGATGGCGCGATAGTTTTGAGAAAAATTGGCATAGGATTCAATCTCTTTACTCACTTTATAGCTCGCACCGAGCCCTAGCAAAGCAAAAGACCGCTCATTTACTTTGGCATCCTCAAAACGCTGTTCAAAAATGACTTGATTACCAGAAAAGACTCTGTTCTTGAAATAGCCCTCCGAAGAGGTACGTATATATTCGAGACGAATGCCAGGTGTGATGCTGAAGCGGGGTGAAATATTGAATAAATTCTCGGCAAAGAATGCCACATTCCTGCTCGGGAATTCATAGTCGGATTTCTCCAAGTCACGGGGTTGCAAAAAACTAAAGTCAGGGTCACTATTAGCAGAGGCGTCTCCTTGTCGATTATGGGTATAACCTTGATAATAGCGTACGCCCGCCAAGAAAGTTGAAGACTGAACGCCCATGTCATAACGATGAATGAGCCTCGCTTCACTTCCAAGATTCTGGTATTCACCAATAATGAGATCACGTTCTCGTAGTGGATCAGGGCGATTGATGGGGCCTAATTCCCCCAGGGCACTTCGTCGAGCCATGAGTAAAAAACTGCGTAGGTTGAAACGGGTGCGATCGGAGAGGCGATAATCCAAATTGAGGGCCGCCAAGTTCCAGTCTACATCAAACCAGTTGCGATCACGTTTGGATTGACGCGGATCTTGTCCTGTCTCTTATACACATCTCCGAGCCCACGAGACCGAGGCTGATCTCG
>CAJXUM010000985.1 GCA_913060855.1 uncultured Lewinella sp.
GAGATCAGCCTCGGTCTCGTGGGCTCGGAGATGTGTATAAGAGACAGCTTCTAATTCGGTGCTTTCAATCGCCTTTTTATAGGCCTGCTTCACGTCTGCTATACTGGCGTTTAAACCAATCCCTCTTTCTGTTGTAAGCTCACAAGGTGCGTATATCGAAATTCTATCCATCATTTTTAAGGCATTTTCACTCGCATCGTCTCCGATTCGACTCAGGCCAACCCGAATTCCTTTTTCTGTGTATATCCAATGACTGTGATAAGCGCCATCAGCCCCCCAAAACACCTCCGGAGAGATAGAATCGGGACTTCCTAGCAACTTTATCAAGGCCGTATTGACCATCCCCAATTTCAATGCTCCAAAGCCCTCCTTTTGCATCAGTTCCCAACCTATTTCAGCATAATTATTACTCGCATAGTTTTCTTCTGCCAATAGCGTTTTGTCCTTGGATGTAAGGGAATCAATAGTTGACTCCTCCTTTTGGTTGGCTGCTGAGTCCTTGGCTACCTGCTGACAGGAAGCCAATAGTAGTACTTGAAAGATAAGCATCATTAATAGAGTCTTACTCACGGTTCTGCAGTTTAATTAATTCGAAAATAACTTGATAATAAACAGTATCTATCCTTAGTGCTCTTTTAGTGAGATAATTCCTTCACCTTTTCTTGAATGATTTTCAGTAAAAGGTCAATTTCTTCTAAATGGGTTCGAAAAATCACCACGGCGACACGTATCCAAAATACACCATTGACAGTAGTGGAAGAAAGAAATATTCGTCCATCTTTTAAAATCGCTTGAATTAGCTTTTTATTGAATGCATTGGCTTCTTCCGCTACAGGAATATACCTGAACATAGCTACCGAAAGCTCAGGTTCTGGTCCCAATTCATAGCCCTCCAATGGCTTTATTTCATTGTAAAAATACCGCGTTAAATAAAGTTTTTCTTCCAATGCGGCCTTGAAGGGTTTTAACCCAAATAACTTTAAAGGCAGCCACAATCTCATCCCTCGAAAGTGTTTAGTCAATTCCGGGGATACATCAGCAGGTGAAATTTCTTCATTTGCGCCAATCGTATCTTGCATATAATCTGCTAGGTAATGATGCACCTTCAATACTTTCTCCTTGTTTTTTATCAGTATAGCACCTGTGCCGAACGGTAGGAATAGGGTCTTGTGAGGATCGAGGGTGATAGAGTCTGCTTTCTCTATGCCTTGAAATTTCGCAGCCAGTTCAGGCACCAGCTTAAAGAAGCCCCCATAGGCGGCATCTATATGAAACCAAAGATGATGTTTTTTGGCAATCGCAGCAATCGGGTCGATAGGGTCAATGGCTCCGGTATTGGTCGTACCCAAGGACGCATTGATAAAGAAGGGAATCAAGCCCTTCTTCTTATCGTCAATAATGGCTTTCTCTAAGGCATCGACCGACAGTCTTAAGCCGTCATCTAAAGGAATATACCTTAAATGGGCTTCTGCCAATCCAGCAATTCGGATCGCTTTCTGAATGGAATGATGCGCTTGTTCCGATAGGTAAATCACCGATTGATCAATATCTCTAGCTTTAATATCATGGGCTTCTCTGGCGGTTACGATCGCAATTAAATTAGCAATAGACCCGCCTGAAGTCAAATTGCCGATGGCCGTTTCCGGAAAACCCATGATCCGGCACATCCAGCGAATGAGCATGTTTTCTAAACGAACTGCTCCGGGAGCCGCATAAAATATCCCAGCATACCGATTATTCACTGCGGCGATATAATCCCCTAGCGCCGAAGGATAAAGTCCACCTCCCGGAATATAGCCCATGTGTCCACCAGAGGCTGGGTTTATGCCTACTTCATCGATATTAGTCTTTGTATTTTCTAGCAATGTAGCTAATTCGGTTGCCTCTTCTGTAATATCTAAATCATAGATAGCTGCTCCATTCTCTTCCGAATCAATATAGGTTTTCGTTGTCCCTAGCTGGTTGATAAATGTGTTGGCGTAATGTAGAACTTCCGCATTCCACTTATCTCTTTGCGGCTGCTTCGGGTCCAAAAGTCTTGATACTTTTTCTAGTGCTCTAATTTTCTCAATCATAGTAAAATAAACGGATCAATTAATTGTTTTTTTCTTACTGTACAAACGAAAATAATACCAGGCAGCAATACCTCCCACAAAGGAAAACAAAGCCAGCATCCAAAAAACATGTTGATGGCCAGTTGCTCCTGGCGAAGCATCCAATAGATATCCCATCGCGGGGCCTGCAAATATATCCGGGGTATATCCTACCAGAGAAATCAGCCCCACGGCTGTCCCTGTAAGTGTTAATGGTATCCGGCCGCTCTCCATTACTGCATAATATAAAGAACGGGTAGCATACACACCGGTAGCCACTACTAAAACTGAGATAAAAAACAACACAGTGGACGAGTTTGAAATCCAACCTGCTGCAAATAAGAGCGAACCAAAGAATGAAATCACAAAACTAATGACCAACCAGACGGTCGTTTCTGTACGATCCGCCAATATCCCAATGAGCACGCCCACAAAAGGACGGACAAACAACAAGAAGGTTCCCACTTGGGCCGACTGTACTTGGTCATACAACATCACATCTTGGGCATACAGCGAAAATACATCTGTTATTTTATAGCCCACATACGCGCATAGAATAATGATGATCAGCAACCAGACGGAGGGTAAACGTAAAACGGCCTGTATTTGTGGAAGTGTAATTTTCTTTAAGGTAATTTCATCTTCAGCGACATGATCCGTTTTCATAAAGAGCCAAACCAATAGGCCCACCAAAAAGATAATACCCGTCGATACCCAAATCACATACTTGAAAGCTTCCCTACTTTCAGCGATAGTCGCCTCCGCCACTTCTGCCGTAATAAATAGTGAAAAAACAAGCAAGCCCAGGGTTCCGATTAGAGCCCCTACTAGTCCTCGTCCACCGTCCAGGAATCCAAAAGCTCGGCCTTGGGAAGTAGGTCCACCCCAGACCCGCGCCGCCTTGATCATAGGAGACCAGAACAAGAAAATCGTCGTAAAACCCCAATAGCCATAGAGTATTTTCAATACCGTATAACTAGGGAAAGTACCATAGACCAATCCCCCTAAGGCAGTCATCCATAATGCCGCAGCTATCAATTTTCTCGGCGCGAACTTATCCGCTAAGGGGCCGCCAAATAGATAGGATAGTAAGGCTACCGTACCATACACAGAGTAGCATAAGCCCAACTGTACATTGTCCAGGCCAAAGGCGTCAAGCACGGTAGGTCGAAAAACGCGCGGCAGCACAAATGGAAGAACAAATACAGCCTCGCCCGCCAAGATGAGTAATAATAAGAAGTACCAAGGGGCTTTGTTTTGATTCATGAAATGGCGTGGATTAGATTTTCAAATCTACGAATAAATAGCTCTGGCAAAAAGCGTCCCAGCTGGGTTGGTCGATAGGCCAATAATTGGCTAAAAATTACTTCACCC
>CAJXUM010000986.1 GCA_913060855.1 uncultured Lewinella sp.
GATCAGCCTCGGTCTCGTGGGCTCGGAGATGTGTATAAGAGACAGGTACTTACCTTGCCAAACGGTAAGGGCATTCAACAACTCATCCAACAGCTCATACGAGAAGAAATACCCAAACATAAGAGCCGACTGAGTAAAAGGATCACCCTAGGTAATCAAATTGGAGGTCAAGCTTTACATTTGAGCCCTTTTAGCGTTATTGACCAAAACATCTGTATTGCAGGCGAAAGTGGCAGTGGTAAATCCTGGTTGGCAGGTTTTCTCATGGAGCGCTTATTGCAACTCAACTATCAGCTCGTCATCATAGACCCCGAGGGTGATTATAGCGGATTGCGTACTTTCCCCCATACCTTGTTATTGGGAGGTGAAGAAGGTACGCTGCCTGCCGTGGCCGATGTAATTACAATTTGTGAATACGCCGAAGTAAGTTTGATACTCGACTTGTCTGTGATGAATCGAACCGAACAAATAACTTACCTACAGGACTTATTACAAGCTCTTTTTGCACTTAGGGAGAGGAGAGGAAAGCCGCACTGGTTCCTCCTAGATGAAGCACATTATTTTTGTGGGCCAGAGGATGGGCCCCTAACGGAATTGCTGCTGAAAAACATGGTTCATGGTGGTGTTGGTTTGGTGAGCTATCGCCCCAGTTTCATTTGCCCCAAGGTCTTAGCTCAAATTGATCATTGGTTCTTGACGAAAATGAGTCAAGAGGAGGAAATCGAAGTATTGAAACAATTCCAATGCAAGGCAGAAAAACATCTTCCCGAAATCCGTCAACTAGCTAGTAAGCAAGTATATCTCTGCTTGGGAGAAACGAGTCAAATGGATGCCCCTCAGTCGGGAATAATTGAATTCGAGACGGCTCGCCGAGTGGTGCCACACGTTCGGCATTTACACAAATACCTAATGGCCCCGCTTCCTAAAGCTAAGCGTTTCTACTACAAGCTGAAATCAAATTATAAAGGCGCCAAAGTAGCGGCTAGTCTTTGGGAGTTTCGCGAAACAATCCCTTCATTACCCATCGAAACCATTCAATATCACCTGAAGAACAAAGATTTTGAGCGTTGGCTCAAGGAAGTGATGCATGACCAGGAACTCGCTCGCCAAATTCGCAAACTATCCAATCGGCGTTTGACCGGAGCAGAATTACGAGATTCGCTATACGCTACGGTTACCAATCGATTTGAAGAGCTAGAAAGCCTCGTATAATGATGAGCACTAGTGGTATTTGAACCACTTTGATAGAGTTATTCAAATCATATTGTCTATTGACCAAAGTCAATACTTTTCGATGCCTCGTGCCTTAATTTTATAGCATTCTAAGGTTAAAACACCATAATCAGTCAAACATGAGAAATCTATACCTACTCGTCTTTATTCTTATCTTAGCTTCTTCCTGTGTGAGTAAGAAAAAATACCAGGAAATATTGGGTAGTCACGATGATGTGCAACACACCTACGAGTTACTCCGATTACAGTCCAAAAAATGCGACGACCAACTCGCCGCCACACGCAACGAATTACGAGATCGAGAGAATGATCTATTGGTTCGCAGTACTGAATTGGCCAATGAGCGCAATCGATTAAGTGCCTTGGAGCAGCAAATGGAGTACTTCAAAAGTACAAACACCAATCTATTGGATCGACTGGCGGACTTCTCCGTCATCAACCAAGCTGGCGCAGAAACCATAAAGAAATCGCTGGACGTACTTACGGATCAGAATAAATACATCAAGGATTTGACGTCCTCTATGCAGCGAAAAGATTCCCTCAACTTGCTACTCGCCATGAATCTAAAACGCTCCTTATCAGATGTCAATGAAGAAGATATCAGTATTGAAGTAAAAAAAGGAGTGGTTTATATCTCACTATCTGATAAAATGCTGTTTAGGTCTGGCAGTGCCGACATTCAGCCCAAGGCAAAGGAAGTGCTGGGCAAAATCGCTGCCGTTGTCAATGATCATTCCGAGCTGGATATCCTGGTAGAAGGTCATACCGACGATGTCCCTATCAAAACGGATTGCCTCAAAGACAATTGGGATTTAAGTGTAAAGCGGGCTACTTCTGTAATACGTGTCCTGCAATGGGGATATGGCGTGGCTCCAGAGCGGATGACAGCAGGAGGTAGATCTCAATTTATTCCAAAAGCAAGTAATGAAACCGATGAAGGTCGAAGCCTGAACCGCCGGACAGAGATTGTTATTTTGCCAAAGCTTGATCAATTCTTTCAGCTACTTGATCCCCCCACACAATAATTATCCACCTTCAAAGCAAATAGCCTGACCTATGAGATCGAAATTTATATCTACGACTGTTTTCTTGTTGAGTGCGACCTGTATTCTCTCCGTATTTAGCAGCGGAACGTATTTGCCCTGGTCCAATGGAGAGTATCAGCTTAACCTCCAGGGTATTCGTTCAGACTCGCCAGATAGTCTTCGACAAGCTTACATCGTCATCTTAGACATCAAGGCCTTTCCCGATATCAATGAGCAGATGAAGAAGAAGGAGAGCCCCAACCTTACTCGCCCTGATCCTTCTAAAGAAGAAGCCTTTGAGCAATTGGTAAAGAAACGCCTGACAAAGTATGCCAAAAGAGAATTAGGGATCAAAGCCAAAGAAATAACGCAGTTTTATCATGCTGCGCTCTTTGGTATGGCTATTGATATTCCAACACACAAAAAGAAAGCTTTCTTGGCAAAAGCGGAGGCAGCCAAAGCGGTACTAAGCGTCGAAGAAGATCAGGAAGTACGCATTATAGAACCGTCTGGACCTCAATAAATCAAATCAAAGTTTAAAAAAACTGCTCGACCAGTTGTTTAGCATAAGAAGCCGTTAATTCTACAGTGGAATGGGAGGGCAATTCTCCGATGAAATAGGTGTTGCGGTTCCCCTGCAAATTTTCTATTCGGCTATAAAAGCCATTCTTCATACCCTCTGGGCTAAATCGAGGGAAATACTTCCATTTGCGACAAGTATGAAACCCTTTAATTGATCCACCGAACCTTTGTAT
Source organism: uncultured Lewinella sp. (assembly GCA_913060855.1). Lineage (GTDB taxonomy): Bacteria > Bacteroidota > Bacteroidia > Chitinophagales > Saprospiraceae > DT-111. The sequence goes on from CAJXUM010000986.1 coordinate 3,014, forward strand.
TACTTTTTCGATGTTCCTTTGTATTTGCGCTTGGGAAGTTTCCCCATCTCCTAAAACGTAAAAGGTATAGAAATCAGAATCAGAGAAGCGTTTGTACCAAAATAAAGGTTGATTCCTTTGAGCAGGATCAAAGTATTCTGGCAAAAAACCAGTATCATCAGGAAAATCCTCAATAGAAAAGGCATAGCACTGGTAATCATTGTATAGGATTCGAGAAAATAAAAATTGCTCTTCTTCACTAGCATCCAGGAAATGTAAGGCCTCATCAAGAGGAGAAGAAATTAGTAAATAGTCGTATTGATTTGTACCAGTATTGGTTTCAATACAAATATCCCCTACTCGGTTGATCTGCTTAATGTAACTATTATATTGTACCTCATGCTGTGTGGCTACTGCCTCCCAAAGCTGTCTCTTATACACATCTGACGCTGCCGACGAAGAGGATAGTGTAGAT
>CAJXUM010000987.1 GCA_913060855.1 uncultured Lewinella sp.
CATACGATATCAGCCTCGGTCTCGTGGGCTCGGAGATGTGTATAAGAGACAGGCAGTTTAATATTCTAAGGATTTTAAGAGGAACTAGTGATTGGTTAAGCATGCGAGAAATTAGAAATAGAATGGTAGAAAAATCACCTAATGCCACTCGCTTATGTGATAAATTGGTTGAAAAAAAGTTGCTCGAAAGACTTAGAAGCGAAGAAGATAGAAGGGTAGTACATTTAAGAATATTGGAGAAGGGATTGCAATTGCTGAAGAGGATTGATGATGAAGATGATGGATCTCATACGGCATTCATCGACAATGTCACAGCAGAAGAAGCTGAGATTATCAGTGGCATATTGGACAAATTGAGAGGTTAAATTTTTTTGAAACAATATTTACCTGGGTAAATATTTACCAGGTAAGTAAATAATTAGATCAAAAGATGAAAAATAGAGATTTGTTAATTTACAGAATTACTACCGGCTTAGTCAGCTTACTAATGGCCTTTAGTGCCACTATGTATTTTATTCAGCATGAAATGGTAAGTGAAACCTTTTTAAGTCTAGGGTTTCCTACTTTTATTATCTACCCCTTGGCGATAGCCAAAATTTTGGGCCTGATCGCCATTTGGACCAACAAGTCCAAAATGTTGAAGGAATGGGCATATGCTGGATTTGTCTTCGACTTATTACTGGCTAGTGGAAGCCACTTAGTCGCCAATGATGGAGGGTTTGCCCCCGCACTTTTCGGGCTTATAATGTTGGGTGTTTCTTATTTTTATCATCGGAAATTATTTAAGCCCTATGCCCAGTAAGCCCACGCAATTGATTTCCGAACAAGCATGTAGACTAAAAATTGGAGCCATCCTTGATTGGCCACAGTGAAGTATTGACTTTAGATGGGGGTTGCGAGTTAGCGAGTGTATATACTCGTTAACTCGCAACAATTGGATGGTGTCGATTTTATGCTTTTTCAAACTCTAAATAGAGCATCGGAATGGTCAGGGTAAACGCTCCGCTCGATTCAATTAGCTGATTGATTTTTGAAATTAGTCGTTCAAAGAATTGGGCTCTATGTTCTTCTCGAACCATTTCTTCCCAATATTTCCTAAATCCTATTCTTATCAAACTATGATTCAGTAGTGCTTCAGCGTCAACAAATCTAATGTTGGTTGAATCGGATTGAGTTTTCAACAATGTAAACCCATGTTGTTTTAATTCTGCTATTATACCTTTTTCAGTATTCCTATGTCCAATACTTTTTGCTAAGCTGATTTGTTCTTCTTTCAGTTTCAATGCTTCAAAAATTGAACTAAATACATCAAAGAGTTCCACAAATGTCCCCACCGGATTAGTGGTGATCGATAATCTCCCCCTTGGTTTTAAAATCCTGTGGATTTCAGAATAGACTGCGTCTTTTTGTTCAAAATTATTCACCCCCAAATTTGACGTTACCAAGTCTACTTGATGATCTCCGATATTGATTTTTGCCGCACTTTCTTCAATTATTTCGATGTTGCTTAGGCCTAATGTCTTGATTTTATCTTTCGCCCGATTGATGCCTTCTTCCCAAATATCAATACCGTATATTTTAGATTCATCACCGAACCTCTGACTTAATTCTATTAGAGGAAATCCAGTTCCAAATCCGATATCCACAATGGTTGCCCGGGGCATCATGGGGATATTCTCAAGCAACATCCTTCCAAATGGCGCTGACCATAATGTAACTTCATCGAAAATATTTACGACTTCTCTGCTTTCCCAGTCTAGTATTTTTTTCATTTCTGCTTCATTAAAGCCTGCCACTTTTTGATCTTCTCTTGATTTTCTTCGACCTCAAAATGAAACTCCTCATTAGTTTGGCTCACCTTCAGGGCTTGTTTTGCCACTTCAATGGCTGCTTCAAACTGTCCTTGCTTAGCAAGAATCTGAGATTTGAGCATCCAGGGCGATGGGTTAGGAGCCTCTAAGGCAATAGCTTTGTCCAGGTATTCAATGGCTTTTTCAGCGTTCCCCTTTTGCTGATAGTAGTAGTGAGCGGCAGCAGAGTAGGTATACCAGAATTCAGTAATTTCATCCATAGCTGTTTCAAAGGCTTGTACGGTAAGCTCGTCAGTGTTCAGACTGATTGGGATATTGACGGTCGTGTTTTCCCATTGTAACTGGATCGAGCCACTGTTGATACTTACTGCCGAAAATTGAATGGTAAACATTTCCATGAATGGCGATGATGTACTTTCTAGTTCAGCTCGCAGCACGTCCAACTTCGAGTTATAATTATAAGCTCCGAATTGATGGGCTTCTTGGTTGAGAATTATCGTCCATTTTTCTTCGCCAGGAATAGTGAAAAGACTGTAAGTACCTGCTTGGATATCCTGACCACAAAATTTTGCATCGTGCTGAAAAGATATAGTAGTCGCTTCATTGGCTCCAGTTCGCCACACTTTGTTAAATGGAATGAGTGCTCCGAATACTTTCCTTCCTCGAGCGCTTGGTCGGCTATAATGAATGGCAATTTCGGTTACACCAATGGTTTGGCTGACCGATGCCTTAGGGCTTGGTCGTGGCATATCTGCCGATTGACCCTGGAGTGAAAGCCCAGAAAAGAAAAAAAGCGGCATTGTAATAAGCCAGTGCGTTTTAAGTAGAAATTTGAGCAAGTGCATAGTTTACCTGAGTTTAGATTTTACCGATTCAAATAGCAAAACCGGCTCCTCAACAAGATATGAAATATGGCTGCACCTTATTGATTCGGGGATAAATATTCTTTCCATTACGACGGCAAATTATTAGGAACATTTGATCCAGCAAATACAAAAGGCTAAGAAAGTCACCTCCCTCATAGCCCCTATCTATGGGGCTACTCCTATAAATTTTGATTCCAATATTCTCCGAATTAACTAGCGAAAATGAGAAAAGCTGTTTGATATTTAGGTAAGTGCTAATGGAAGGCGTCGGTAAAGCATGTTTCCATTTTTGATCACGTTGAGAATAGTGATTCTATCATTTTTAAATTTAAATAACACCAAATCGGACCCATCTAAAGTGTTCCTAGGTATTTTATCTTGGATCAATTTGCTGGGATTGATGGATGCCATAGACCACACCCGACTTAAATCCGAGATCCTCTTTTTCAAAAGATAATTGGTACAATCTAGTAAGGATACAGCCGCCCCGGCAAGCAACTTTTTATTGTTATATAGCGAAAGCCTTTGATTATCTTCAAGCACAACTTTACCACCGATATGAGAATCATAAGTACCCGCCTCCATACCTGCAAACATAGTACTATCACTTACAAGGATAGCTCGGTCTTCCTTCATCTTTATGGCAACTTTAAGAAAGCTATCTGGCAAATGAAAACCATCTGCGATTAAACTGCTTGCCAATTGTTCGCTTGCCAATTGTTCGAATATCAGGTTTGAGTTTCGCGGGAGCATCAAAGGCGCACCGTTACCTAGGTGGGTCGACA
>CAJXUM010000988.1 GCA_913060855.1 uncultured Lewinella sp.
TGTATAAGAGACAGCCACAGCTGCTAATATGCAATTTGCCATGGAAGCGCTGGCGGAGGCTTTTACGCAAAAAACCGGCGTGGATTGTCAGCCGATTATCAGTTCATCGGGAAAATTAACCGCTCAAATAAAGGAAGGAGCGCCCTTTGATGTATTTGTATCAGCCGATATGAAATATCCTAAGGACCTATTTGAAGCTGGCTTCACCTCAGCGCCGCCTAAGGTATACGCTTACGGGCAACTGGTGCTGTGGCGTAAAAAAGGAAATAGCCAGCCGAATATGCAAGGTTTGTCCCAGGAAAATATTCGACACATAGCCCTGGCAAATCCTAAAACGGCACCTTATGGCCAAGCGGCGATGGAGGTGCTAAGGCACTATGAGTTGTTGGAGCAAGTAGAACAAAAACTGGTATACGGTGAGAGTATTGCTCAGACCAATCAGTTCATTCTATCTGAAGCGGCGGAAGTGGGTTTTACCGCTCAATCGGTGGTCTTGTCACCCAGGATGAAAGAGGAAGGGCGGTGGATACCTATTCCGCAAGATATTTACAGCCCAATTGCACAAGGTATTGTACTATTGCAAAGAGATCGGGTACATGCCGAGGCCCAAGCCTTTTACGATTTTATTTTTTCAGCTGAGGCACGACAAATTCTTGAGTCCTATGGCTATCAAATAGCCGATTAAATTAAAAAAAGCGTTTTAAACGATAATGATAGACTGGCAACCTCTGCAGTTAACCTTTAAATTGGCCTTTATCACGACCTTGTTGTTGCTGGTGGTTTCTATACCGTTGGCCTATTGGTTGGCTTATACCAAGCATAGGATCAAGCCTATTATTGAGACCTTGGTGAGTATGCCCTTGGTCCTTCCCCCGACGGTCTTAGGCTTTTACCTCCTACTGGCCTTTAGTCCTTCAAGTGCTTTGGGGAGTTGGTTGGATGAATGGTTCGGTCTGCGTTTGGTTTTTTCTTTCGAAGGTTTGGTGCTGGGGTCGATGTTATATAGTTTACCCTTTATGGTGCACCCTATCCAATCTGGTTTTGCCAATCTTTCCAGTTCACTCAAAGAAGCCGCCTATATGTTGGGCAAATCCAGACGTACAACGCTATTTAAAGTATTACTTCCTAATATTAAGTCTTCCTTATTAACGGGCATCGTATTAGCCTTTGCCCATACGATTGGAGAATTTGGTGTGGTGTTGATGATTGGCGGGAATATGCCGGGCCGAACGAAGGTAGCCTCCATTGCGATTTACGACGAAGTCGAATCCCTCAACTATGCTGCTGCCAATGCTTACTCCTTTATTTTGTTTGCGATCACCTTTGCCATCTTGCTAATGGTATACTTAACCAATGGCGGGCACCTAAAACGCTTTTGGCAATGATACATTGTACCTTAGATAAGGCTTTGAATTTTTCGGGGGGTAAAATGAACCTTCGAATCGAAATAAAGGTAGCAGAAGGCCAATTCATTACCCTTTACGGTAAATCAGGTGCTGGCAAAACTTCTATTCTCCGGATGTTGGCTGGATTGATGCGTCCCGATGCCGGTCGTATTGTAGTAGGGGAGGAGGTGTGGTTTGATGGGGCTAAAGGGATCCATTGGCGACCTCAAAAACGCAGTGTGGGCTTTCTCTTTCAGGATTACGCCCTTTTTCCCAATATGACGGTGAAGGAAAATTTGGAATTTGCACTGCAAAAAGGCCAAACTAAAGGCATTATTAATGAACTAATGGAGCTGATAGAATTGGGTGAATTACAAGATCGCCGGCCACAGACCTTGTCTGGAGGGCAGCAGCAGCGGGTGGCGCTTGCGCGCGCTTTGGTGCAACGCCCACGATTATTGCTCCTAGATGAGCCGCTCTCCGCCCTCGACCTGGATATGCGTGAAAAGTTACAACGTTATTTACTGAAAGTACACCAAGAATATGGCTTGACAACGATTTTGGTGAGTCATGATCAGCAGGAAATTCAGCGGTTATCGGATGAGGTGTATGAAGTAGAGCAGGGGCGGGTGATGCGGCAGGGAACGCCAAGTGTGATCTTTCCGTCCAAGCGTTCGATTGAGACATTTGGGATTGAAGCTACCGTGGTATCCATTCAGCAGTTAGCGGAGGATCAATGTCGTGTGCGCTTTCGTATTGCTGAAGGGATATTGGACTGGACATTTCCCGCCGCTGCTATCGCCCACCTTAAAGTGGGGGCTAGCGTGAACCTACAAATGGGGATTGAACAGCTAGGTATCATTTCCTAAATCAGCGCTGATTCAAAATTTCCCGAGGAAAAGCCTATTTTGGTAACGATTAAAAAATAAGCTTGCGATTTATTGCTTGATTAGCAAAACAGTTTCTTCTATATGAATTATCCCAGCATCTTCAACGACGTCCTCGGCCCAGTCATGCGTGGCCCCTCCAGTTCCCATTGTGCGGCTTCCCTGCGAATAGGGCGAATCGCGCGGGATTTGATGAATGGACAAATCGATAATGTGGTCGTACAATATGACCCCAATGGTTCCTTGGCGACCACCCACAAAAGCCAAGGTTCAGATATGGGCTTATTTGGTGGTTTGTTGGGTTGGGAAGCGGATGATGCCCGTTTGCCGGACTACCAGGCGGGGGTGAAAGAAGCTGGGCTCAATATTCAAATCAATATTGAAGATATCCAAGCGGAACATCCCAATACCTATAAGTTGACGCTATTTAATGCGGTAGAAATGCGGGAACTGACCGCCATTTCGCTAGGCGGAGGGATGATTGAAGTGGTGGCCATCGATGGCAATGAGGTAAAGATGATGGGCGACTACCATGAAACCTTGATCTATGTAGAAAAGCCCGAAGCGGTGGCCAATTTTCTGCTCAATAAAGGCGATTTTGATAGCCTGCTGGTGCATAAAGGGAGATTGACCTATATCCAAGTGAAAGGACAAAAGAGTTTACCCTCGACTTTGCTAGAAGAGTTGACTCAATTAGAAGACGTACAATTCATTAAGCAGATTAATCCGGTTTTACCTGTTTTGTCTCGCCAGGACTTACAAGTTCCTTTCATTACGGCGGCCGATATGCTAGCTTATAGCGAGGACGGAGACCTAGCCCTCTGGGAACTGGCGGTAGCTTACGAAAGTGCGAGGGGCAATTTGTCGAAAGAGACCGTCTTTGAGCAAATGAGACGGATCGTACGTATTATGCAATCCTCGATCGAAGACGGTTTAAAAGGAACGGAATTTAAAGATCGCATTTTGGGCTGCCAATCTGTGGGCTTTCAAGATAAAATGAAAAAGGCCGAACTGGTACCTGGCGATGCACTCAACCGAGTGATTCTCTTTGTGACCTCCATGATGGAAGTGAAAAGTTCGATGGGCGTGATTGTGGCGGCACCTACTGCAGGTTCCTGTGGTGCTTTGCCAGGTGCCTTATTACTGTCTCTTATACACATCTCCGAGCCCACGAGACCGAGGCTGATCTC
>CAJXUM010000989.1 GCA_913060855.1 uncultured Lewinella sp.
TTTTGAGTTAATTATTCCCCTAAATTTAGTGGATTGGTTAACTCTTAAGCTTTTCCTTTTTCAAACATAGGGTCTCTAAGAATCAACTATGCTACTAAATACATTGAAGACTTTGTTTACGAGGGATTTGAATCGATTGAAAAAAGAAATCGGCAAGTACCAAGATGAGAAAAAGCTATGGTATATTGAAGAGGAGATCTCAAACTCAGGGGGGAATCTATGTTTACACCTGATCGGAAACCTGAATACATATATTGGAGCTGAATTGGGGGGAAGTGGATATATAAGGAATCGGGAAGCCGAATTTTCTTTGAAAGGTATATCCCAAGCAGTGCTCATTGAGAAAATAGAAGAAACGAAAATGGTAATCATTCAGGCGCTTGATAATTTAGCGGAAGATCAATTGCAAGCAGAATATCCTGAACTAGTATTTGAAGAAAAGACAAGCACCGAATATTTGCTAGTACATCTAACGACACATTTAACCTATCACTTAGGGCAGGTAAATTATCATAGACGATTATTGGACAAGTAGAGAGAATAGCACAGCGCCTTCACGAATCCCTTGTACGCCACACTAGAACGAAGCCGAGATATTATTTACTGAAAAAATAAAGATGGGCAACCGGGAAATGGAAGTAAAGAGAATACCTTATGAATCGACTTGGAATATCCGACATGAAGTTATGTGGCCAGGTCAAGTAATCGATTATGTCAAACTCCCAAATGATAAAAATGGATCACATTTTGGACTTTTTGTAAATGACAAGCTAGTATCAATCGTTTCAGCATTTATAAGCGGAGAAGAGGCGCAATTTAGAAAGTTTGCAACAGTAAAAGAGGAACAAGGAAAAGGTTACGGTAGTAAATTGTTGACCTATTTAATGAAAGAATTGACTACTGATAGAATCGAAAGGATTTGGTGTAATGCCAGGGTCGATAAGACGGGATTTTATGAGCGATTTGGCATGAAAAAAACAGATCGATCTTTTTCTAAAGGAGGTATTGATTACATCATTATGGAAAGAATAGCCTGAAAATAAAGGGTTCAAATTATGCTTTTAAATATACAGCCCAGTCTGGAAAATGAATGGATCATTTTAGAACCATTGAAGGAATATCATTTTGAAGCATTATATAAAGTGGCCAAAGACCCTTTAATTTGGGAACAGCATCCCAATCATGATAGGTATAAAAAAGCCATTTATGCCGAATTCTTCAAAGATTCTATTGAATCGAAAGGAGCGCTAGTTATTATTGACAAACAGAATCATGAGATCATTGGAAGTAGTAGGTTTAAACGACTTAATAAGCTTGAGGACGCGATAGAGATAGGCTGGTCATTTTTGGCGAGAAAATATTGGGGCGGAACCTACAACAAAGCCATGAAGACCTTAATGATCGAGCATGCTTTCCAATCCATTCATAAAGTAGTTTTTTATATCGGAACAGAAAATGTTCGTTCTCAAAAAGCAGTGGAGAAGCTTGGGGGGGTGAAAATAACTAGCCCGACTTATCCGGATATTGTTAAAAATGAAGATGATACTTTGACCTACCTGATAAGCAAATATGAGTGGGAAAGAATAAGAGATAAGTAGGCTAAGACCATGTGGAGAGCGGCTAGCCTACTTAATAAAATGTCAGTTTTCATTCTCGAGTAGCCCGAAGGTGGAATTTACGCCATTGCAATACAAGTGTAAAGATACCGCAGGTACTGCTGTTTGATTTTCCACAACATGATAGGCTAAGGCATCATGAATAAAGGATAAATCTCCTTCGGTATATTTCCAGGAGCCCACTGACAGGTCCTTATTGTCGGGGTGAAACCTAGTTTCCATGATCTGTCCAGCTAAAACGCGCATTAATCCTCCGCCCTTCATATGGCCATGTTTACTACTTTGGCTATAGCCGTTCCAATAGATTAGTACGAGTTTGAAATTATCATCCTTGTGTAAAATGGCCGATTGAAATTCATCTTTTTCTGACTCGTAATACGTTTGCCAATCCTCTCCAATATATTTATTGAAAGAAGAGAGTAGGTCTAATGCGTTGTCGATTTTCTTTTCTTGAATTTCGAAATTGATGTCTCGGATAAGTTCATTTAGGGTTTGCATGGGGTTGATGTTTAGATTAGCAATACTACAATCTCAAAAAAATTAGCTAAGTAGTAAATGCTAAATGATTGGTTGGTTGGTTTTTGCTATTCAATACCCCATTTAACCTATTCGATACGGAATTCTTTTGCGGAATGATGGTCCAAAATGCCTGACCGTTTATGGGGCATGCTGAATAGCGTGTCGAAATTCCAATTCTCTTGCACAAACAACTGTTCTCGATTCTTTATCTTTGACAGCAGCGGGCCCGATTCTGGGCACTTAAAATGGCTTATGAAATAGGGTTCTACTTTAGCAAAGAATCAACTTTTTAAAAGGGAAGAGCTATTAAATAACTAAAATGTAATAGCGAATGATTGGAAAATACCGGTTGCAACTGAAAAAAGAGTTAACTAGAAATATTGGGCAAGCCATTGATACTGTCGAGAAAACATTGATGGTGGACAGCCTAATTTATAATGAGGTGGTGTTCTTGAAGAGTCGATATTATAACTCGAAAACAGCGCATGCCAAAGGAGTGATTAAAGACGAAGATTATCGGGTTTTACTCAATCAGGATATGCAGTACCTGATCGATTTAATTGATAAAGTGGGGGAGAACGATTTAGACCTTGACACAGTAGAAACTTACTTTGCAGACCATGGAATTGAATTTGTAGGGCCTGATAATAAAGAAGCCCAGGAAACCCCACTAGCCTTTGGTGCTAGTGCACCTATCCTTGTAAAAGAGGAAGGGGCTAGCCGAAACTTAGCGGATTTTAAATGGATGGAAGAAAATCCTTTCTATCTAGAATCTTTCGATTCGACAGCACATAAGGCCCCTGTCTTTCAAAATTACCAGGAAGAATTGTGGTCGGGAAAGATTGGAAATGGATATTATCAGTTGGAAAACCGCGTAGATGAAATAGCCGTAAGGTATCATTATTTGAGCCTCAATGGGCTGGATATGACTCTTCTACCCACTACAGTTGAGGTGAAGATTAATACGGCCGGTGATTCTCCTGGAGCTACTTGCGGACTAATTTTTTGCTTCAATCATGAAACCAGGTATTATTATGCTTTTATAGTGGGGAATGATGGCGAGTACAAATTATGGTTGAGAGGAGAGGGGGGATATAAAACGATCATTTCAGGAAGATCAAATTTACTCACTCCCGGAAGATTTAATAAAATTGGGGTCATAAAGTCTGGTCACCTGATTTACCTTTTTATCAATGACAACTACTTGAGGAGAGTTGAAGATACGACCCTAAGTAGTGGCGATTCCGGCATTATTGCGCTAGGGAAGGGGCAGTTTCTATTCTGTCTCTTATACACATCTCCGAGCCCACGAGACCGAGGCTGA
>CAJXUM010000990.1 GCA_913060855.1 uncultured Lewinella sp.
GGCTGGCGTTTTATCGCATTGGATGGGAATGACCTCAGCACCTTCGCCAGCTTCACCCCGAAAAAAAAGGCTGAAGCCAAGCAATTATTGGAAGGCCTACAGGCCGAGGAAAAAGAAAATGCGCAGACTTGGAATGGCGGACTCAGCAGCCAACAAATGAAGTGGTTGCGCAAACAACTAGCAAAAGCAGAACGCAAGCAAGAAAAGGTAATTCTGTTTTGCCATTTCCCACTCTACCCCGCTAATCCTCATAATTTATGGAATGATGGTGCCGTTCGTTCTGTATTGGAAGAATATGACTGTGTGAAAGCCTATTTTAATGGCCATAATCACGCCGGTCATTACGGCGAAAAAGACGACATCCATTATCTCACCTTTAAAGGCATGGTAGACACCCCGGATCAAACTTCTTTTTCCATTGTGACCCTTCAAGACAACCAGATAATCATTAAAGGCTTTGGTCGCCAGGAAAATCAACGGCTGCCAATCAAGGATTAAGCTGGACTTATCCGTCTTGAAAAAGGTAGATTTAGAGGAGAGAAAACCCTAGATCTATTTATCGCGGCCTCTAAGCTAAGGTATTGGAGTCACAAGTTGAAGCTAGATGATCATAGCCAGGAAAAGACCTTGGAGGATATCTATGGACAGCGAAACCTGTCTTTGATAAGTCCGATTGGGAAATTCGACAATTTCATTGATGTGTATCACAATTATTCAATCAATGATTGGATCATTCGAAATAGAATATCGAGTGTGATCTCGATGACGGAAGCCTTATTAGATGAGGTATCCAGGTTATATCAAACCATTGAGCGAAAGGAATGGGAAGCGAATCAGCAGATAAAGCGGAATGAAGTAAGAAGAAAAGAATTACTCCGCAGGGAATTAGGTTAAATACACCTCAGCTAGGAAAAGGAACATTTAATATTACCTAGCTGGGCTGCTTCTCAGGTAGCTTGACCAATATCACAAGCTAAATAACTGCTAATCAAGCCAAAGAAATAAAAAACTCAAACTCCTTATTTTTGTTTTACCAACATTGGTTACTTTCGCGATTATTTCACGTCAAAAGAACCGTTGATACATTCACTTAAAGTGTATACTAGAAAAATGAAACAACAAATGTTACAAAAAATCACCTTATTACTACTACTATGTTGTGCTACTATTCTCTCTCAAGCACAAACCCTCGAAGAATTAAAAGCTGCAAAAGCAACTTTAGCATCTGGACAAGCAGCTGAGCAAGCTAAAGTGGATTCCTTTGCCGCTGAAATCGCCAAATTAGATGGTCAAATTACCATACTTTCTGGCTGGCAGTCCGGATTTAATGGAGTGCTTGGGCTCAATTTCGGTAACTCGAATAACTGGGCGAGTAACGCTAATCCCAATTCTTCCTTTTCCAATTTGTCGATTGGCCTGAATGCTTTTGCCAATATCGTCAAAGAGAAAAGCTTCTGGAGAAATACTTTTATCTCTAATACCAACTGGCAAAGTTTGGATGTAGATCCTGATGATGATGAGAAGGACGGCTTTTTAGACAACCGTACGACCGATGTACTTACATTAGGGTCATTATATGGTTTACGTCTGAATCAAGATTTTGCGATCTCCGCATTAGGGGATTTCAACTCATCAGTCTTTAACTTTTTGCAGCCTGGATCCCTGGATTTTGGTGTTGGAGGTACTTACACGCCCCACCAATTACCTAATTTTGTAGCAGTGATTCATCCTTTGACTTATCATATCGCTTTCCCTGCAGATGATAGTCCTTTGGAGACGACAGGCGGTTTGGGTTCAAAGATCAAACTGACCTATAACAAAAAATTCAAGGGGGGAATCAATTGGTCTTCCAACTTCGGCACATTTATCCCTTATACACAGCCGGAAGAAGGTTCCGATCAAGCACAACTATTCGAATATACTTGGATCAATTCCATTTCCTTCAATGTATGGAAAGGTATTGGTGTGGGTATCAACTTTGGTATCAGACAAGCCGATTTTGAATATGATGGTACGCAATCCTTTAGTACTATTGGGCTTTCTTATGGCTTCTAGTTAGCATAAGGTAGCCAATAGCAAAGAGGTTGAAACAGCATACGGTCTGTTTCAACCTCTTTTCATTTCAGAATATCGCCCATCACCTCCTACTGGTGTAGGACTTTGCATCTTCTTTTGAGAAACTACTAGAATTTGAATACTTTTGAGGAGAACGAAAACAAATTTTAAATCAAGTATTCAATATGATCGCTAAGCGTTTATCTTTTGCCCTGCTCTTTGTCGGAGCTATTCTCTTTCTATTTCCAGCCTGTGAATCTGCGTCTTCAGCAGATGCTACAGATACGCCTAAAGTGGATATGGTCTATCCTTTCTTGGATGCCGCCAATTCTCGCTGGTTTTTCTTCTCTTCCGCCTGCCGCCCCTTTGGCATGGTCAATCTAAGTCCTGATACAGAATTGAACGGGGCTTGGGGTAGCGGATATCGCTATGAAACGGATACCATTAAAGGATTTAGTCACGTCCACGCTTGGCAAATGGCCGGGCTGTCCATCATGCCGGTCCTGTATGAAACAGGCCAAGAAATGGAGCGAATGACGGACTACTTTTCTGCCTTCCAGCATGAAAAGGAAAAGGCTTCTCCAGGTTTTCATCAGCTACAATTGGATCGTTATGGTATTGATGTGAAGTTGACGAGTACGCAACGAGTCGGATTTCATCAGTACGATTTTCAGACGGCCGGACAAAGAGGATTGGTCTTCAACTTAGGTGGAATGATGGGCCCGAGTAGGATGAAGGGAGGGAAATTAGAAAAGGTGAGTGGAAAGGTATTGAAAGGAGAAGTGGTGAATGCTCCTACCCGACGACGACCTAGGGATTTTACGGTCTTCTTTTACATTGAACTCGATCAAGAAATAGGCGAGGTAACGGAAGGAGCAGATGGCAAGTTTTTGGTAGCCTTGTCAGCCGAGGCCAAGCAGCCCCTTCAGATGAAGGCAGCCATTTCCTATACCTCCACGGAGAATGCCAAGGACAACCTGCAAAAGGAATTGAGTGCTTGGGATTTTGATGCCGTGGTCGCCGACTCCAAGAGAGAATGGGAAGGAATGCTTTCTCGTATTGATGTGGAAGGCGGGACAGCGGAGGAACAGCAGCGATTTTATACGGATTTGTGGCATTCGCTGCAAGGACGTCGAGTGATCAGCGATGCCAATGGTGCTTATCCGGATAATACGGGAGAAAGTTTCCGAGTAGGTCAATTACCCGTAGATGCCCAAGGCAAACCTTTATTCAATCACTATAATTCTGATTCCTTTTGGGGGGCACAATGGACTTTAACGACTTTGTGGGGTCTAGCCTACCCAGATATCTATGAAGAATTTGTCAATAGCTTACTAGTCTACTATAAAGACTGTCTCTTATACACATCTGACGCTGCCGACGAAGAGGATAGTGTAGA
>CAJXUM010000991.1 GCA_913060855.1 uncultured Lewinella sp.
CAGCGTCAGATGTGTATAAGAGACAGCCTATGTACACCACATCTGGGTTCGTCTCGGCTACGGCCACGGCTCCCACAGAAGAGCTTGTTACCTGTCCATCTGTCACAGGCGCCCATTCGGTTCCACCATCTATCGTTTTCCATAGGCCACCCCCGGTAGCACCGAAATAGTACTCATTGGGTCGCCCTGGACTCCCCGCTACGCCGAGTGACCGGCCGCCACGTTTGGGGCCGATATTACGCCATTTTAATTGATTGTAAAATTTGGCATCGAAAACTTCCGCTTTAACCGCTTTGTCTTGTGCTGAACTATGGGTTGGAAATGCTAATACCAGGCACAGCAGTGCCGGAAGGAAGGAATAAATTGGCTTTTTCATACTATAAGATTGAAGATTCACATGAACCCTAAATATAGTATTTTGGATTGGTAAAAGACAACGCCTCGGGCATCCTAATATGTTGAAGGTGGAAAAAACTGCAACGGCTGTGGCATGAAAAAGACTTCAGAAGTTTCTTTGGACATGACGGGGGGGATCTGATGTCTAAGCCTCGATACTAGGTGGATTTCTTCCTATCAACTTCACCATTTTTGGATATATAATATCGGACGTTCCCTACTAGTTTTACTAGTACGCGGGCTTTGGCCGCGCCTGCCTTCAGGAGTTCCTGCTCGCCGAGATACAGCATATACGTACTACAATTACTTACAGCGAGCTGGAGCTCGCCGCCAAAACCGGCATACAAGCATGAGCTTGTAGCCAACATATATTTAAAAGAGCAGCGATTTGGAAAGCCCAAATCGCTGCTCTTTAGTGCATCCATTATTGGTGCAGTTAATTTTAGTAGATAATTAATATATCGACCAACCCTCTTCAGAAGTTTCCTTGGGTATGAGGGGGAAACTTCTGATGTCTAAACGTCAATCTATTCATTCACCACCCATTTCTTCGTTATCTGGCCCTCCGGCGTTGTCATTTGGATAAAATATAAGCCCGGAACAACTTGTTTTTTCAGCGGAATGATGTGCGTTCCACTCACTAAGGAGTGTTGTACCAAAGTCTGAATAAGCGCTCCATTGGCGGTGTAAAGCTGAATCTGGACAGCGGTGTTTTTCTGCAAGGTGAAACTCAGTTGAGCTGTATCTGCACTCGGATTGGGAAAAATGCGGATTTCACTCAGTGGCAAAAGTAGGTCCTCGCTGCTATTAGGAATTTCTGTCTCTAGTGTCAGTTTTTTTGAGGTATACAAATGATAGCCACCCGGTGCCAAGGCAATGGCGGCGGTTACATCTGTTACCATTAAACTATCCCCTGACAGGTAGTCGTACCACATACCCGTAGATTGGAAATTGGGAACAATACTTGAAGCCGTTACCCCAAAATTACCCAGTACGACGGTGTTGAAATCGCCATGATTCAAGTGTATTCGCTTATTAGTACCCCCTACATCCAAAGAATAGTCAGTGGTATTGGTAACGGGATAATCTGTTTTAAAGTGAATCAAGGCACTTGTCACTTCATATAGTCTTCGTCGCTCCGAATCCTGGAAATAATCCCAGCGGATGGGCTTTCGATCTAGCCGGCAATTGTTGTTAATACCGCCACTTTCACATTGATTGATAGAAAATTCATAGCCTAATTCACCAAATTGCCAGAGCATCTTTGGGCCGGGGACCGTGTAGAAGAAAGCGCTGACTAATTCCTGCCTTGCCAGCGCTGTGTTCAGATTTTTGACACTATAATTTCCTTCAGCATTACCAAACTGGAGATTTTTGTACATCAAACGTTCTTCATCATGGCTCTCCATATACCCCATCACATGTGGCACACTCCAAGAACGGTTGCTGTAATCTATCCACGAAAGGTTACTCGAGTAGCCCATACTGGCCTCGTTGTAATCATGATTCATATTGCCCCACAACATCATTCCGTATTCGGCTAATTCCTTTTCTTCATTATTCGCTCCCAAGTGCTCCAAAATCACATAGGAATCATCACTAATCGCCCACATAAAATCCGCATAGTCTTTCAAAATGGCAATTCGTGAAGCATCATAAGCACTCCAAGCACCCACATCATTGAGGTTATTAACCTGCGTAAAACCCTTTGACAAATCAAAACGGAAGCCATCTATATGGTATTCTTCTAGCCAAAATTTCATCACTTGCTTAACAAAGGTTTTCGTATAGTTGCTCTCATGGTTGAAATCGTAGCCTACATTGAAAGGGTGGGTGGGCTCTACGTTCAACCAAGGATTGTCAGCTGCCGGTTTGGAGCCTTGGCTATCCCAGTATAATTGGGCCAGCGGACTTTGACTGAAAGCATGATTGAAAACGACATCCAGGATAATGGCGATTCCTCGAGCATGCGCTTCATCCACCAGGGTCTTGAAAAATTCGGGAGAGCCATAGTATTTGTCCAATGCCATATGGAAAGATGGATTATAGCCCCAGCTGATATTACCTTCAAACTCGTTGACAGGCATGAATTCGATCGCATTAATACCC
This sequence comes from uncultured Lewinella sp., assembly GCA_913060855.1. Lineage (GTDB taxonomy): Bacteria > Bacteroidota > Bacteroidia > Chitinophagales > Saprospiraceae > DT-111. The sequence continues at coordinate 2,506 of CAJXUM010000991.1, forward strand.
AACTTCTCTAAGTAATCTAAGGTATCGAGTAAAGTGCTATAGTCTTGGCGGCCAATAAAGTCGCGTAATAGTAATTCATACACCACCAAGGCTTCATTGGCTGGTTTTTCAAAAGCCGTATCCGTCCAGCTGAATTCGGCGGGAGTGGTTTGAAATACACTGACAATACCCGAGGCCTCATCGTTAGGGTAGGAGGGGAGCGATGGGAAAGTGGCACTGGGGATAAACTGATCATTGAATGGATCAAGGACCAGTTCGCTATAAGGGTCCGCAATCGTAATTTGCCCATCCACGAGATACTGGTAAGTATAGGTTTCCTCCGCTGATAAGTCGTCGATTTGTAGCCAGAAGGCTTGGCCATCTGGCGTAGGAGTCATAATGTAGTCTTCCGAAATCTTCCAATCATTGAAGCTTCCTATCACAAATACATGTGATTTTCCCGGCGCTCTAAGTTGCAGAATGACGCTGCTGGCAGACAGTCGATTCAATCCGTCGAGAGTCCCGTCTGGTGCAAAAGCCTCACTTGCATTGGCATCCAATACGTAATAGTTAAAACTACTAGTAGCTATGCCGCTAGCATCGGTCGCAGTGATAATCACTTCATGTAGACCAGGTGCGCCAGCTGTTATCGTGTGGATAAGACTGGTACCGGTGGCGCTAGCGATGGTGACGCCATTATCGGTAAGGCTAAGGCTAGCGGACAAAGAAGCCGCGGCTTCTACCACTAAGGTTTCTCCGGAATTCAGAATGTTATTTCCCGCTACAGGACGAATGAAATTGGTGATCAGGTCAGCACTAGCTTCAAATACTTCTACAAAAATATCGGAGCCATCCGTGTCTCGGCCTACAATACTTCCCGTAGCATTTCGAAATACAAAAGCTATTTGAAGGATCTTTTCCCCATCGGGGACACCATAGTCTGTCTCTTATACACATCTCCGAGCCCA
>CAJXUM010000992.1 GCA_913060855.1 uncultured Lewinella sp.
CTCGTGGGCTCGGAGATGTGTATAAGAGACAGGTTGAAAACTCTACCTCTTCACTTTTTCACCTCTTCATCACTTCGATAAACAATCACCTCTACAATCTTTGCCAAATCTCTACTGTCTTTTTTCTTTTTCAAATAGGGATCAATGCGATCTTCCCCCATCTCTTGCAATCGGTAATTGGGTAATAGGGTTCTAAAATGAAGCAATACGAGTTGGTCTACAATTCTCTCTTTCAGCGGGTGTGAGACTTGATAACGTTGGATAATAGACTCCTCAATCCCCATATGAACAATCTCATGAATTAGGGTATTGGCCGGATTATCATATTGCTTGAAATCTCCATTGGGGTTCGTGAAAATAATAATTGACCCATCGTCGGGATTATAGTTTCCGCCAGATCCATAGAGCGTCAAGACAATCTGGTATCGATCAAACCGTTTGAAATTCCAATTCCGTTTGTGTTTGTGCAGTCGGCGGACCATTTTGTTGACCAGCGTCTTTTGGGCTATGATCTTTTCATAGCCAGCTTGGTAGTCCTCTCTTTGATAGACGCGACTACTCACGAAATGCTTCAGAGCTGCATAGTCTTCATCGGTCAACGTCTTGGCTTTGGCTTTTTCCTTCAAACTTTCCATCAATGGCCCTTGCGGAAGACTTAACTGGTAGTTGTGCTGTTCGAAAAAGGCAATGTCCCCAAGGGTACGCCAAATGTAGGCGGTTTCCTGTTCAGCGGTGGGGATTTGGATGCTTAGGTAGTGCTGGGTCCAGCTGGGGAGTACGAAAAGTCCCAACATGAAAGCAGTTAGTATAGGTTTAAGGCGCATTGAATACTTTTTGATGAGTCTTCTCTATCACTCCTTCTAAATTACAAAATCAATTAATCTTCCGCCCTCAAAATTAGACGAGGGAAGTGAATTGATAGATTTAATACGCAGAGTATGTTTAAGTTTCTTCCGCTCACCTTTCCCCTTTTCCATCGAAAGTGTATTTTCAGGCTAAAATACCTATCTAATATGAAGCTTGTCAAACGATTCTCCTTACTATTCCTGCTCATCTCCCTCTTAACTAGCCAAGTCTTTGCGCAAGAACAGGGCCCAGAACGATGGGAAAGTAACATTCAAAAATTCGAAACCAAGGACAAGGAAATGACTCCTAAAAAGGGAGGAATTCTCTTCGTGGGTAGTTCTTCTGTTGCGATATGGCGAGATGTAGCGGATTATTATCCGGGCTATAATATCATCAATCGAGGTTTTGGCGGCTCGCAATTCTCGGATTTGATCTACTATGCCGATCGAGTCATTTATCCCTACCAACCCAAGAAGGTATTCGTTTATGAGGGAGACAATGATGTATCAGCAGGCGATTCTCCCAAGTCGATTCTCAAGGAAGCTAAGCGATTGCGCAAAATGATTGCCAAGAATTTGGGAAAAGAGGTAGTCGTGATTTTCATTTCTCCAAAACCTAGTGTGGCCCGCTGGAACCTGAAAACGACCTACGAAGAAACCAATGCGCTACTAGCAAAATATGCGGCTAAGAAGAAAAACACCGAGTATGCCGATGTTTGGACGCCCGCCCTAGATGAGAATGGAAAGGTGTTCGAGCATATCTTCCAGAAAGACAATCTACATATGAATAAGGAAGGCTATGAGATTTGGAAGAAGGCATTGCTGCCTTATGTGAAGATGTAATGGCCTTATAATTTGATGTGGGCCACAAGCTCATGCTTGTTGGCCGACTTAAGAAGCGGGCTCCTGCCCGCAGTACTAATAACAGCAGGCAGGAGCCCGCTTCTTAGTACTGCGAACGAGCAGGAGCTCGTCTTGAACATTCAATAATGGGATATTCAGAATGAAAGCTATTCAAAACTATCCTCCACTGCTGAAGTATCCTTCACTTACTGCTGTACTAACTGTACATTCAATACCAAACGTACCTCATCACCTACTACCACACCACCAGCCTCAGTAATCGCACTCCATTTCAATCCAAAGTCTTTTCGACTGACTTTTCCAGTGATCTCAAAACCAGCTTTGGTTTGCCCGTAAGGATCTACGACCGTTCCGTTGTATTCTACCGCTAATTTTACGGACTGGGTATGATCTCGGATCGTCATATCACCAATCAATTCATATTCCCCATCGCTGTTTTTCGAAAAAGAAGTAGATTGGAAAGATAGTGTTGGGAAAGCCGCGGCATTGAAAAAATCATCTGATTTCAAATGCTCATCTCGCTGGGCATTATTGGTGCTGATGCTATCGACCTTGGCAGAGAAGGCGACAGCAGCCCCTGCAAAATCGCCTGTTTTCGTTTCCACTGTCCCTTCAAATTCATTGAAAGCACCCGTAACCGTGGATACCATCATGTGTTTTACTTTGAAATGAATCTCTGAATGCGTAGGATCAATCGCCCATTTTGTGTTAATAGCTGTTGCCGTATCCATTGTATTATTTTTTGTGATAAAAGTCCCAGCTTAATCGGGTACATCATACCTGAATAAGTAGAGAATATAAACCTGTTATGAATGAAATTTTGACTAATTATCTGGGCCTTGTCAGGCCGCTTTGCTGAGAGGGAACAGAGGAGAGATCGTGCTCACATCCGATGCCATAAATCAGCCCTCTCCTCTCTCTTCAGTCCTCTGTCTTCTCACTTCTAATTCAATGCCATTGGCACATCCATCAAAAGAACCTTAGCTTCCGTATCGGCTTTCACCGTGATCTGATCCGTATCCCATACACCGAACCCGTCTCGCTTCCCAAGGGCTTGCCCATTGATCGTCACTTCTCCTTCCAGTACAAAGGCGTATACACCGTTTCCGCTGTCCTTAATGTCATAAGTTGCGGCTACGTCCTTATCCAATTCTCCCATATGGAACCAAGCATTTTGATTGATCCATACTCCGGCATCATTGGGGTTGGGAGATAGAATTTGCGAGAACTGGTTTTTTTCTATGGTGTCCTGTATCGAAATCTGATCGTATCGAGGTTCGACATTGCGCTTATTGGGAAATACCCAAATCTGTAGAAAGCGCACCTCCTGGTCGGATTGCTTATTGTATTCACTGTGGTATACACCTGTACCAGCACTCATGGCCTGCACATCTCCCTGCTTGATCGTAGCTACATTTCCCATGCTATCCTTATGCTCCAAATCACCGGATAAAGGAATGGAAATAATCTCCATATTATCGTGCGGGTGCGTACCGAAGCCGCGACCTGCTGCCACTACATCGTCATTGAGTACCCGCAATACACCAAAGTGCATCCTTTCGGGATTGTGGTAATTAGCAAAGCTAAATGAGTGATGACTATTCAACCAACCGTGGTTGGCATGACCTCTTGTGTTGGCTTTGTGCAATACAGTTTTCATCGTTTTGATCTCCTTATTTGGTATATGATTAAATCCTGTCTCTTATACACATCTCCGAGCCCACGAGACCGAGGCTGATCTC
>CAJXUM010000993.1 GCA_913060855.1 uncultured Lewinella sp.
GAGATCAGCCTCGGTCTCGTGGGCTCGGAGATGTGTATAAGAGACAGCCTTAGGAAATATCGCGGTAATATAGGAGATGAAGAATATAGTCGCTAAGGTATAGGTAAGGTAGTCGATCTTAAATAGAATCGGATAAATATCAGGTGTGACCCAACCATACGCCAGTTGTTCACCCGTAAGCAGTGTACGAATAGTGAGGGCAAAAGCAACCAGGGCAAAATACAAAAGTGAAAAATCTTCCCTTCTGAAGAAAAATACAATGAAGTGATAAAGAGAAATAATTAGCAGCGCGCCAAATAAGAAGCCATCGATCATCGTATGCCAATTGGAGGAGGCGATGACAGCACTAGCGGTACCCAAAGTAATGGCCGTAGGAACACCGATGTTTCGAGTATGAAAATTAGAAATTTGTAATATTATTTCAAGCTGATCTCCACGGTTATCGAAGACATAAGGTTGGTATGTATAATCAGGAGTGGCATCGCTAGGGTCGCAAGTTACTTGTCCGTTTTGATGCACCAATTCCCCGTTGAGTAACAATTGATAGGCGGAGTTGATTTGTTTAATGGCAAGGGCCAACTTTATCTGCGGTAAGCCTTCTAATACGAGCCGGAGACTGGCGCAACCTTGGCCTTCTTCGAAAGATTGCTTAATCGTAGATTCGCCCCAGGTATCTGGTAAATAAATGTATTGATTTTCGGAAGAGGTAGGAAAGCTATCTATTAATTCATACGGAACGTAGGACCATTCTCCGACCAACTGGATCATTTCTTCTGCCTTGGGGTCCCAATCTAGCAAGCGTAAAATACCAGCACTGGCTTCTCGTTCAACCACTTGCACGCCCTTATCCTGGCAGCCTATGCAACCAAAGAAAATAGCCCAAATACAAAAGGTAGCACTAAGCGCTCCTAGCCTCCGCTTCTTGTAAGGTGTAGTCATGTGTTTCACAGTTGAACCCAGGTGCTAATGAAATCGCAAATTACAAAATGAAACCAAGGACTGGGCATAAGTTGGACTAAGATTTCCAGGGAATAAACAGTTGATCTCTACCGTGTTTTTCTAACTTTTGTTCCAGCTTTATCATCAAGCCTATAATGATGATCATGCTGATAATAAAAGCCAAGACTAGCAAGAAATTAGAGAGATAATCCTGGGCCAGCCATCGAATAGCAGCCGTACTTAGGGCAAAAAGAGACCAACTTAGGAGTAGAAAACCGACCGATTGAAGAATGATGGCTACCCGCAATACCGATGGGCTCCATTTTAAATTCCTGGCGCTAATGGGGCGCGCTTTGTAGAGGCTAAAACCTTCTTTTCGGGCTAAATATTTCATGACCTCTTGCAATACCATCAGGAGTGTCATAAAGTAGATGAGTGTCTCTAAGGCTGGGAAATACTGTTGTGTAGCCCATTGCATACTAGTCCGTGCAAAGTATACCCATAGCACAACCAAACTCATAAAGATTAAGGCCAAGGGGAATTGTACCAAGAACTGCTGGATCAGTAGCTTTTGAACGGTAGAACGAATGCCTACCCGCTTGATTAACAGATTGGCATTGAAAGGAAGCGTTAAAGCATAAGCACCGACAAACAATAAGAAAATACCATAGAGCGGACCAATAAAAGAGGCATAGAGTTTAGCATAATAGGCAATGAAAAGGTATAGCAGAACGAAAAAAATCGTTAAGGCAGGGAGGGCAATCAAGAACGCCACTAGAATCCTTTTCGATCCGTTCATCTGTTGGTTTTATTGATAAATACTAAGCCTAAAAATACAAGAAAAAATTATACAACTGCTCCTTTACTTCTACGAATTATCGCGAGAAAGGTTTAGCCATATAGCCGATACCCGTATATCATTTATTGATAATACTGAGCATCTATTTTATTTCTTTTTCCAGGCTTGACTTTCTGCAGTAACCTCCACATCCCATTCGCGAGGAGGATTAGGGATATATCTCGGTTCACTATCTTTTTCTGGAAAACTAAGGGCTACTTGAAGTAACTGATCAAAATTACTTTGCCTATCCGCTACACTGAGGCTATCCATCAAATTAATTCCTTCAAAAGGGTCAGCCTTCAAATCAAAAAAATGCGCCGCTTGACGGTCGGAGCCCAGGTATAATTTATAGCGTTTATTCCTCAAGACCCGATCTCTAAAATGATACTGATTTTCTACCCCTTTTTCGGTCAGTTTCGCATTGTTTCCGCCGCCCATTCCGAGTATCCATTCCCGTCGATCCCCAGATTTATCTCCAGTGAGGACACTTTTGAAAGATCGCCCATCCAAGGGATAGGTGGAATCAAGCGTGGAAAGATCTACACCTGCCAAATCGAGACAAGTAGGGTAGAAGTCGGTAAAATCGATCAGTGCATCCGTTTCCTGGCCGGCGGAAATCTTGGCGGGCCAGCTCGCGATAAACGGGGCGCAGATACCCGACTCAGTAGTACGAGCCTTGCCTCCTTGTACTTTTCTACCCTGGTAAGTACCTTCTACTTGTCTAGTTGTGCCATTATCAGTAGTCCAAATGATGAGGGTATTCTCTCGCAGGCCTGCTTCCGCTAAAGTTTGTACTAATTGCCCCGTAATTTTATCCGTATATCGCACCATGGCTTTGTGTTTACCTAGCTTATCATCCGCTATTTCATCTGGCGTATTGACAAAAGGCGTATGAGTGAGAACCATGGGAAAGTAAACGAAGAAGGGTTGCTGCTTGGGTTGTTTGATAAAATCGATAATGAAATCTTTGAAGACGTCCGGGCCGAATTTTCCTGGATAGGTCCGACTGCCTGCTTTGGTGAAAAGATACGGATCTTGATATCGTTCGCCACTGGCGGGAATCCCGCCTTCATAACCCGTCCACATGCAATATTCATCAAATCCATTGCGAGATAGGGCATCCGGTTCTACGCGAAAATCATCAATCTGCCATTTGCCAGCGACACAAGTTCTATAACCGGCCTTTTTCATTTCTTTCCCAATCGATGGGTTGAGGTTCTCATCATAATGTGCACCTCCTCCCCAGCGAGGTACATCCCAATGATTGACCCACCCGTGACGGAAAGGATACTGGCCGGTCAGGAAGGTAAGGCGGGTGGGAGTGCACTGTGGCATCGAGTAGGCGTTGTGAAACTTCATGCCACTTTCAGCCAATGCATCGATATGGGGCGTCTGAATATCTTCTGCACCGTAGCTGCTTACCCATTCTTTGCCCAGGTCATCGACGAGAATGATCAATATATTAGGTTGGGCAAGAGCAGGTTCTTTATTGGATGTTTTATTGGACTGACAGGCCAATAATATAAGACTGACGAATAATATAAGAGCTATTCTCATGGAGTAAGGTTATGTTGATGGTCAAAGATAGCAATGGTTTAGACTTCAGAAGTGGCGTGGTCGATAGATTAGCTATCTGCTAAATCTAACTTCACCAAAAATGGATGTACT
>CAJXUM010000994.1 GCA_913060855.1 uncultured Lewinella sp.
GGTAATTGGTCTTAGTTATTTATTCTTCATTCCCCGATCAGGTAGGGGCATAAAAAAACTCCTACATCAGGGGAGGCTTTCGGATGTAGGAGCAAACATACTATGAGAAAACTACACAGTTGCAATATAAGGGCATTTTAGGCGAAAAAAGTCCAGTATTTAGCGAGTGGCTAAAGATCAGTCCCCTATGGTTCTTTTGGCTTAGAAAGTGGTGATTATTGGAAAATCGAAAATGGGAAGAGAAAAGTACGGAAGACTGGTATTTCTAATTTTCAAATATGTATTTATCATAAAAAAGTGGCCCAAACCCTATGTGAATAGATGTTTGAGCCACTAGTTCTTGATTGATTGTCCGATATCCAGGTCCTTCATGCTTAGCTCACATATGATGAATTGCAATAATTTTAAATGCCACAAAAATCGATATGTGAATTTACAACTTTGATGTTGTACTGAAGCAGGGATTAGGTCGGGATCGGGAATCAATAAAATCTCATGAAATGCAAAAGATTCTCATAATCAATGCCCTTTTGCGGTGGGGTAAATTACCGGAGCAGTGTTGTTCAAAAAAAAATTCCTACACCCCAGAAGGGAGAAGGTGTAGGAAATTAAACATACTATGAGAAAACTTGATTACAAATATAAGTGCTCACAGCTATATTTATTGGCGAATTTAGGAAGTGGAGGGCTTTACTCCCTCAATGGCTCCCATGCTTTAGTAAACGGGGAATTATCCTACGGAACGGTCATCACTTTTTCCGGATTCTAGCTCCAGAACCGCAATTTCCGGTAAGATGCCCACCCGACCAGGGTAGCCCAAAAAGCCCAATCCGCGATTTACATATAAGTATTGTTCCCCCTTTTGATACAATCCGGCCCATTGCTTGTAGACATACTGAATGGGTGACCAGGAAAACCAGCCCGGGATTTCTACCCCAAACTGCATCCCGTGGGTATGTCCCGAGAAGGTAATATCGATATCTGGATGGTCCTTTAGTATTTGTCCATCCCAGTGAGATGGATCATGCGAAAGCAATAGTTTCAGTGCAGCTGGCCCACAATTTTCGCAAGCTTTCTCCATATCGCCATATTTGGGAAACCGAAGGTGTGTTGAGTAATTTTCGACACCCAAGATCGCCACCGACTCGCCATTGATCGTTATTTGCCGATTCTCATTCATCATTAAGTCCCATCCTAGTCTTTGGTGCGTCTTTTTCAATAATGCCATATTCTCATTCTTCGCCTCCTTATCAGGCCAACGGACATAATCGCCATAATCGTGATTGCCCAACACAGAGTAGATGCCATACTTGGATTCTATTTTGTCAAATACATCCACATAAGGTTCCATCTCAGTCGCTACATTATTCACCATGTCCCCGGTAAAAAAGACTAAATCGGGCTTTTCTTTATTGATCAATTCAATGGCTTGCTTAATGGGTTCCTTGAAGGTGAAACTCCCAGAATGAATATCGGATATCTGAACAATTTTTAATCCTTCTAAGGCTTTGGGTAATTTTGCCAGTTTTACTGGTGTTCGGTAAACTTGATAGCGGTAAGGATTTCGAATCATCCCATATAGCAAAGAGGCAAAAGGCAAAGCGCCCAAGACCAAAGCGGTACGGCTTAGGAATTTCGATCGACTCAAATCTACATTACCCTCATTGGAAAATTGACTGACTAGCCATAAAAAACCACGTCGAAAATCATCAATGAGCAGGGTACCCACTAACGGAAGTTTCGATATATAGGCGATAAACAAGAAGGTACGCCAGTAAATCTTGAAATTAGGATTCCAAGTGGATATGTCTACATAATTCACCACCAATAAGGTCCCAATGGCCAAGACAGGGATCGCCCAGTAAACACCATACATCACAGTTCGCGCCGTTGTACTCCAGTTTTGGACCAAAAAACGAACCGCTTGAAAGGCGTAAATGTCTAAGGCTAATAAAATAAATAAAAAGAAAAGGGTTCTCATACAATGCTTTGATAACAATGGAGAAAAAAGAACTTTCTCTTTCAACTAAAGTCTTTTAATGCTCATTTTGTTGTCAGTCTATCTCCTTTATTTCTACGAAGTGAGACGAATTAAATAAGTTGCGCCAGAATGCGTAGTTATTTTTTCTTCTAAAAAATTCGAAAAAATCAGTGCATAGCATAGCTACGGACTTATTTTTTGAGTTTTTTAGAAGGGAAAAGAGCAAGCATAATGGTATAAGTTATTTTGTTCGTCTCACTAAGGCATTTTTTTTATCGACACAGCCTCCTATTCGATCAAGAATCAGCATCTTTGCAGCCACAAAATTGAGACAGCATATGCAATTATCTGATATCCCTCGCCTAAAACATACCGACAGCAATAACTTTTTCCTCCTGGCAGGCCCCTGCGCCATAGAAGGCCGAGATATGGCACTCCAAATTGCCGATAAAGTAGTGGCCATCACTAATCGACTAAAAATCCCATACGTGTTTAAAGGCTCCTATCGCAAAGCCAATCGTTCTCGCCTCGACTCATTTACCGGTATTGGGGATGAAAAAGCACTAAAAATCCTGGCGGAGGTGGGCCAAACATTCGACATTCCGGTCACCACTGATATCCATAGCGATGAAGAAGCCAATCTAGCTGCCCAGTATGTAGATATCCTCCAAATTCCTGCCTTTATGTGCCGCCAAACCAGCTTACTCGTGGCTGCTGCCAAAACAGGAAAAGTCGTTAATATCAAAAAAGGACAATTCCTAAGCGCCGATGCTATGGAATTTGCACGTACCAAAGTGATAGAATCAGGGAATCATAAGGTCTGGCTGACGGAGCGAGGCACCACCTTTGGCTATCAAGATTTGGTCGTAGATTACAGGGGAATTCCAGTCATGCAAGCCCTGGGCTCTCCCGTGGTCCTCGATTGCACCCACTCCCTCCAACAACCCAATCAAGCCTCCGGCGTTACCGGTGGAAAACCTGGCCTAATTACCACCATCGCCAAAGCGGGAATCGCAGTTGGTGCCGATGGCCTGTTCATCGAAACGCACCCCGACCCTTCCGTCGCCAAATCCGATGGAGCCAACATGCTTCCGCTCGATCAACTCGAAGTTCTGCTCAATAAATTAGTCCGTATACGTGAAGCTATTTTGAGCGAATAGCTTCTCTTCATTTGCTGAGTTTGTAGCTGCAATACGCAAGGCCAGCTCCGCTTCCGCCCTTGGTACACAAGTTCCAGGGGTGTACATCAGCGCTTGTCCTGGCCGCCGACAGCTCCGGCTGTCATTCATTAGCGAAATGTCAATCAAAAAATTACTGCCCGACATTCCTAGTGCCCCGCCAATAAATTGACGGGCTAGACGATCCCCCGTCGACTTCCGACATTCACTCCTTAGCTTTTGAGCTTCGCCAATAAATTGACGGCTACACGATCCCCCGCCGACTTTCCGACTTCCGACTTTCACTCC
>CAJXUM010000995.1 GCA_913060855.1 uncultured Lewinella sp.
CTATCCTCTTCGTCGGCAGCGTCAGATGTGTATAAGAGACAGTCTTTACCCTCTTCACTCACCACTTCATCTATCACCATTTCACTCTCCTCACTACTTCACCCTTTCACTCTCTTCACCTCTTCGTTACCCACCTCTTCTACCATTGCGCCGCCTGCGAATCTCCTCGAGTAAATATTGTTTGAAGTCCGCATTAGACTTCTGGAATAATAAAATCTGCCGGGCACTAATCACGGTTTTAAATCGAGTATAGAAATTTTTTTTCAAGGCAAGTAGCTCCTCTTCCATTCTAATCCGCTTTTCAATCGCTTGTTCTGCATCTACCTCACTCATTGTAGCTATAGGAATTTGTGTACGATACTTTTGCCGAATTAATCTTTGCTCTTTTTCATATTGGGTATGAATGGGCCAAAAGCCTTGTGCTTGTTTAGGAGTCAGCTCCATACGCTTGGTGATGAAAGCGATTCGTTCTGCTTCAACCCTTTCTCTTCGACTGGGCTGACCCAAAACCCATTGCTGTAGGCTAATAAGTATCACAAGTAGCCCTATAAATCTCCTCACTGTTTTCTTCATAACATCTGCATTTTATTGGTGCCTCCTTCCTTGAGTAACATTTTGGTTATTCATCAAAAGATTCTCCTTCAAAAAGGCTTTCAAATTCTTCCTCATCCATTTCCAAAAGAAGGTTATCTAAGTTTTCTTCTAATAAGGGTGATTCCATAATTTCTTCTGTTTTCCCCTCCTCTTCTGCCGTATAAATATCTATCAATAAGTCTGTATCAAAATCTTCAATATGAGCTAAGACATAGGCTTCCAATTCTTCATTGTTTAAGGCCAATCCCGGCACATCATTACTGCTTAGTGAATTGGTTCTCAAAAACCACATCCCCGCAAGAATCAATACAATGACACTTGCTAAAGCAAGAGCAGGACGCGCCTGTAGTAAAGTGGAAAGCTGCCGAATCAAGCGATCATACCATGTTACTGAGGGGACGGGAGAGCTAGGCTGTACTTCTGCTAGAATATCAGTAGTCAATTGCCGAAAATAACTTGGAGGAACCTGAAATCCGGTGCCTAGATTTTCGGCCTTTAACTTCGCTAGGGTAGGGGCCAAGTCTTCCAGTTCTGTTTTTATATTTTCTTTTTCACTCATAGTTTCGGTATTGTATGCTAACCTTCAGTTTCGGTCAGACTACGTTCGATTTTTTTAACAGCATGATGATATGACGCTTTTAGTCCTCCGACAGAGGTACCCAATATTTCGGATATCTGCTGATAACTCATTTCCTGAAAGTAGCGCATTTGAAATACGATACGTTGTTTTTCCGGCAGCAATTGTATCGCTTTTTGTAAGGCCAGCTGTATATCATTGCCATCAAAGTAAACATCAGCCTTCAAGCGCTCTGCCAGTAATAAAGCTTCATCATCAAGTGAATCTGCTCCTCTTTTCTTTTTCTTTTTCAAAAAAGTAATGGATTCATTTGTTGCAATGCGGTAAAGCCAGGTATATAAAGATGATTTTCCTTCAAATCGCTGTATGCCACGGAAAACTTTGATAAAGCAGTTTTGCGCTACATCATTGGCATCTTCATGTTCCACGACCATATGGCGAATATGCCAATACAATCGTTCCTGGTACTTTTGCAAAAGTAACCGGAAGCCTCGCTCTTGCTGCCCATTTTCCTTGACCAGCGCCAGGATTTGCTCATCTGTAATATCTGCTACCGCCGTTTGCAAATGATTTGATTTACTTCTTTGACTACACCTATCTGGATAGGTTTAATGAAGGAGATTTATTTATTTTCCTCATTTAGACTCACCACATCATCCAATTTGTCCAATTCTAAAATGGTCAAGCCATCTTTGGCATAATACATGGGCGCAAATTTTGTCGCAGTTAATATTTCTGCGCAAGTATAGGAGCTATTGACATGCACACTTTGCGAGAAGGTTTCATCAAAACCTTGAACTAGGACTAGGATTTCAGTTTCCATTCGCCTGATGTCACTAATGTCTCGATCCATAAAAGGGCTTCCATCAACAATCGGATGAACTAATGTCCAATTGAGTGGGAAAAGAATGACTTGCTCTCGTTCCAATGCTAGTTGCTGAAATCGTCGCTTTTTCCCATTGGGTGTTACTTCTAGCCAAGTCATCGTAACCTGAGCGGTCAGGTTAATGATCTTATTACTACGCAAATTGACAATTCGAAATTGTAAACTCTTTTTATCCCCATAAGGCGCGATAATTGCGTTTTTGCTAAACTGTATCTGTGCACGGGGTTTGGCGAATCGAGCAAACAATAAGCCGGTGGCCAAGGCAAAAGCCAATAAGCCCACAAATGCATCGAAAGAGGCGAGCAAATCCGCTGTAAAAGTTTGCGGGGTAATACCACCATAACCAACGGTCGTAAAGGTCTGAATGCTAAAGAAAAAGGCATGGGTAAATCGATCAAAGGAGGCCTTCCCTTCCATACCACTTAGCGCATGAGGACCGATCAGCCAAAACAAAGTCGCAAATACCCCATTAATTAAACCATAAACGAGTGTGGTCAGACCTAGGAATCGAGGCCAGGAAATTTCTACTAGGTTTTGATAGAGTGTCCAAACCGTATTTCCTTCCCGAATAATATTGAAAGTCCCGTCTTTATTAATCAATCGCCCACCCCCCGTCATGATCTTATCTCCTAAACCGAGATCGTTTTCAGCTTGTTCCTTTTTGGAACTATTGCGAAGAAAAGAATTGGTGATATCTGTTAGCTTCATAACTGCGTAAAATTGAAGTTCAATAAGAGTGATTTTTTGAGGCGAAATTTGAATCAAAAAGCTGTTCTCAGGTTCTTGTTCTCTCGAATGGCAGCCAATCAATCATTTTAAACAACTTCATAGTTTGGTAATGGATAAAAAATCAATTCTTGTACTACATTTACGGTAAATACGAGAATTTTGGAAACAACACCGACTACCCCTTCCATTGGATGGAAAAACTGGCTGCTATTGATTCTCCTCAGTATTATCTGGGGGACTTCCTATATCCTCATCAAGAAAGCAGTAAGTGTATATACACCTATGCAAGTAGGGAGTCTTCGTTTGAGCATTTCGGCCCTGTTTTGTTTACCCCTTGTGTGGTACCAGTGGCGTAACATTCCTTGGAAACGCATCAAAGTATTACTGCTTGTTGGTATTACTGGAACGGCTTTACCTTCCTTTTTGTTTCCATTGGCGCAAACCCACATGAGTAGTTCCCTAGCAGGTATTCTCAATTCCCTTACCCCTCTGTTCACGCTGATATTAGGGATGTTGTTGTTTAAAACCAACTTTGCCTGGGGAAAAACCCTGGGAGTGACGATTGGTTTGTTTGGCGCCGCTAGCTTGTTTTTGTTTGGAGAGAGGGCCGGTTTTCAGGGGAGTATTGCCCTGTCTCTTATACACATCTGACGCTGCCG
>CAJXUM010000996.1 GCA_913060855.1 uncultured Lewinella sp.
CAGCCTCGGTCTCGTGGGCTCGGAGATGTGTATAAGAGACAGCTTCTTGATATTGGGGGAAGTCATTGACGGTCCAAGTCCCAACAGCTCCAATGGTAACCATCGATTCAATTAGCGGTGGATTGATCAATGCCAGTTGAAAGAGGACATCTCCGCCAAAGCTAAATCCGATGGCCTTAATCTTTGGGAGCTTTAAATAGTGAATTAATGCATTGAGGTCTTCTGCTACAGCTTTTATACTCAGGTCTTCTTTGAAAGCTTCAGAATTACCATGACCGGTCAAGTCTACTAAATAGACTTCATATTTCTGGTCAAAGTCCGCCACATACGGTAGCCATGACTTAGAGGATTGGCTATAGCCATGTAACAAAATCAAGGGCGGACCTTCTCCATATACTTCATAGTAGATGTTTTTTCCATTGACGGAAACGCTTTCCGCCTTTTTCGGGCTTTGTGCGTAGTGGTAGGTAGTCATAAACAGGAGGATTAAGGCCATTGAGATTTTTTTCATGAGGATCGGTTCTGCTTGTTCAGCGCTTGTTCAGCGCTTGTTTGAAAGTTACTAATCTAGATGCTAACCCCGTTTCAAGCCTTTTCGTTCCTTGCTTTCTTCATCCGCGCATTGATGTCAAGAATTAATCAGTCCTATTTTTTTTGAAACCAAATACCCAACGCATTTTGCCCGGAAATTTCACACCCAATGACCTGTCCCTTTTTATCCCTTATATATTCCACTCTGCTGAAAAAACCACTATCTGTGATAAAGGCATCTTCAGCTATCGGTTTTAGGGTGATATCTTGATTAAAGGGATGGGTGGCGATGAGCTTCTTTTCTTTTAGGATAAAGGTATAGGAGGTTTCTATTTCTGTACTTTCAAAAATACCAAGGTAGGTAGACAAGTCAAGATCCGCTGCTTTCGGAGGAGATAGGGTTATTTTTTTACCCGCATAGGCAAAATCCGAGAAGTGCCATTTTACCCCCTGATCATCAAACACAATTTTACTGTGAGGAATGTAGGGGAATGAAAACGCGTTTTCTCCTATCACCGGTAATTTCAGCAAATCCTCGGTACCATAGGGTTGCAAATATAGACTGTCTTCCTGCGCTATTAAACGTATGTATAAACCTGAAAACACCTGATAGTCTCCCTCAAACCTTTCCAGGTCTTTGTTATTATATTGGGGAATAACCGGTTCGGAAAGGGGTGAGAGAAAGTCTGATAGGTATAAATCGACAATGCCGTAGGATATATCTAAGGGATTGAAAGATTCCGCATTCCCCATGACCATCACTGAAAACTGATGTTGAGGAATTCTCAATAAATAAGCCCGATAGCCCGCATCTCCTCCTCCATGAAAAACGACCTCCAATCCTCTATACGACTTTGTCTCCTGCCCCAAAGCATACGGAATTTTCTCGCCAGAATTTAACCGACTTGGCGCCTTCATCTTCGCAAATATCTGCTGACTCCCAATGATCGGCTGATCAAAATTCATCGCCCAAAGGCTTAAATCATGAGGGGTGGTATTAAGTCCAGTTGCGCCAACGACTGTCCTGTTCAAGGGTATTTTCCGATATCCTTCATTCGACTGACGATAGGAATAAGCCTTATTTTTTATGACTAGAGAGGGGTCGTCTAAAAACAGACTATGCTTCATTTTTAGCGGCGCAAAGATTCTCTCCTGTGTAAAATCAGCAAATGACTGTCCTGAAACGTTCTTCACGATTTCAGCCAATAGCACAAAGCCAGCATTACAGTATTCAAACTTTGCACCAGGTAGAAAATTGAGATCTTGCTGTCGCAAGAGAAGGTCCACCATCTCCTCCTGGCTCATCAAATGTTCATTATCTATCCCTTTAAGATTAGCCAAATCGAAGGTATTCCTAAATCCACTGGTATGATTGGCTAGTTGTCGGATACTGATCTTGTACTTAAAATTACTCAGCTCTTCAATATGCTGCCTAATATCATCATCCAAGGATAGTTTTCCTTCTTCTCCCAGCAATAGAATAGCAAAAACAGCAAACTGCTTGGAGACCGAAGCGACATGAAATACCGTTGAATCCGTTATGGGGTTGTCATATTCAAGATTGGCCAATCCCGTTTCCTTTCGGTAGATAATCGCTCCCTCTTTCACCACAGAAACGGCGATGCCTGGGCCAAAGGGCTGGTGATAAGAGGCTACTAATGCGTCGACGCTGCGCTCAATGTTTTGGGTTTGCGAAACTTGTGGAATCAATAAAAGAGTGGAAAATAACAAAAGTAAAAAGGTCAGTTTATTCTTCAAGGTTTGTCTGTATTTTGGTTAGCCTAAAGCTTTACTAAAAGCGACAATTTGCAGCTTTCCGCACATAAAAACAACTTCCCCCATCCCTGATTATTATAGTTTCGACTAAGCCTGATCATTAGACGATCAACGCCCAAAACCAGCCCCCTTTTCGAGCCAACAACAATTTAGATTAGTTAAACTCTCTTCTAGTCATGATGAGCGGTATCCCAATGAGTACCAAAGCCACGACATTGATAATGATCACATTATGAATCGCCCCGTAGTAAATGGAAATACTACTATCAATCACAAACCAGGATAACAAGCCTAACCACATCGCATAATAAGCCCATTTCTCTTTTTTCTTAAAGGCGTTTTCAGCAATCATGATCATCAATAAATGAAATCCAACAATCGTTCCTCCAATGATTCCGAATAACCAATTCTTAAATCGGAGTACATCACCTGATATTTCATTCCCCTGAAAAAAGACGTCACGTGTATATTCATTATGGATCTCGAAGAAAAAGGAGTTTCCTGCGAAGGCTACGAGGAGGCCTACAAGAACGGTTACTACATTGGCATAAGTCAAGCATTTTTGCCAAAATCGGAATTTACTATCTTCCATATATTTGAAGCTATTTTTAGTTTATTGGGTCATAGATCTATAGCCATTTCAATTTCCGTTCTTAGTCATTTTTCATTCTATCAACTCTGTATATTTAGCTGAGATCTTTAAATTGTCCAATGGATGCAAACTTGTTCCATTTGCAATGATTGTCTTAATCCCACTCCTTCTTACCTGAATGGCTGATCTTAATTTTGCTTTCATTCCTCCAGTACCTAATCCATTTTCATTTTCATCCAAGATAATACCCTTCGCGTCTATTTTTAGTTGCTGGATATGCTTGGCATTTGGGTTGCTTTTAGGATTATCGGTATACACCCCATCTGTATCTGTAAATAAGACAAATAATGTCGCACCTATTGTTGTACATATTTGAGAAGCTAGCCCATCATTGTCATATTCTTCTTGTAAACCGATATTCTCATTTATGATAGGTACTATTCCATGACCTATTAAGTCTTGGATCAATTCGCAGACCTTTGTGGATTCAATATCCGCTGTCTCTTATACACATCTCCGAGCCCACGAGACCGAGGCTGATCTC
>CAJXUM010000997.1 GCA_913060855.1 uncultured Lewinella sp.
TCTACACTATCCTCTTCGTCGGCAGCGTCAGATGTGTATAAGAGACAGGGTCACTACCCCATTTTTCGTCAAAATAGATGCATTATACGCGGTAGAATAGTACACCTCAAATTTGTAGGCCCACCAATCGGCAAATACAGAAGCTCCTGCTCCAAATTCAGCCAGCTCTGGCGCTACTTTAAAGCCTTCATTTACGTGTTGGAAGCAAAGTTTTTTGATACCAAAATCCTTACATACATTCATCAACATAAGAATCTCATCTGCTCGATAAGAATGGCAATGAATGATGATATCTCCCGTCAAAATATCTGCAAGCGTTTGCATTCGATAATTATAGGCAGGAGCGACGGCCTTGGCGTTTGTATTTTTTTCATTATTGTACTTCTCCCAAGCTTGCATATAGGCACGCGCTTCCGAGAATCCCTTTCTAAATACCTGTTCTACTCCCATACGAGTACGAGGCTGAATACCTCGGCCTTCGCCATGTACCCGCATTGGATTCTCTCCCAAGGCAAATTTTATGGTTCTAGGTGCGCCTTCCATACGGAGGTCTTCCGGATTGAAAGAGCCATAGTGATGCTTAATGGTTTCGCATTGTCCTCCAATAGCATTGGCAGAGCCATGCATTGCATGAGAGGTAGTAACACCGCCAGCTAGTGCCCGGTAGATACCCAAATCAAGGGGATCAATCGCATCACCCGTAAATACTTCGGCTGTGATTGGATTAGTCGCTTCATTCACTGCATCGATACCGATATGTGAATGGGCATCGATAATACCAGGCATGACATGCATACCGGTAGCATCCACTTCCTTGGCCCCAGAAGGTGTACGAAGATTCTGGCCAATGCGTGTAATTTTACCATTTTGGATCACTACGTCTGTATTCTCCAAAATGCCTTTCGTGATCGTTATTACGGTACCATTTTTAATGATCACGTCACCTTTATCCACCTGTGCCATTACAGCAACAGCGAGAAAGGTCATTATGATAGTATTGATTGTTTTTTTCATATCTCTTATGATCGAATTTTTTATTTAGTAGTGATGAACCCAGAAAATTTCACCATTACTTATCAGGATTAGAAATACGTTCTCCTTCTAGGTCAAAAGTGCCAAATTGGCCAGCAGATACTGTCCCTTCTATGCTATCTCCATCGATCACAAGGTTGTATTCAACAGTAACCTCTTGTCCTCCACCGTCGATCTTAATACTAAAGCTTAGTGCATTGCCGTCTAATGCTGCTGATTCAATGGTACTGTTGCTATCCATAGCAGTATTAGTGATGGTTCCTGATATATCACCTCCTTTATCGACCAAGTCCAATATACCTTCCATATTTTGTCCCATAGCTTCAAAGCTATAAGACCACTTTCCGGCTACCTTCACCTTGGCATTAGGGTCACCTTTTTTGGCAGGCTTCTTAGCTTCATACTCGTATTTATTTCCATCTACGAATACATATCGAACATTAGACTTTTCTTCGAAGTAGGGTTTGTCGGTGACCACGAGGTTAGCTATTTTGCCCTGCTCTACTGATCCTAAAGCGTCAGAGACGCCCAACATTTTGGCAGGAATAGTCGTCAAAGCAGCTAAGGCCGCATTTTCACTCAAACCATTTTCAATCATTTTCCGGAGATTTCCCCGTACATCTTTGCTCTTAACATCTAAGGTAGAAAAGCCAAAAAGAACGCCTGCTTTTTCTAGGGTAGCAGCTTGCATAAGGTGCTTTTTCATCTCTTCATCACGCCGCTTTTCTAGGGCTACTTTTTCGCCTTGGAAAGGATCATTCTTTTTCTCTTTAGTCTCTTCTTTGTCTTTCGGCTTCTCCTTTTTGCCCTTTCCTTTTTCCTTTTCTTTGGCCTTCGACTCTGGCAAGTCCATTGAAATCAATACGGGGATGTTCTTTTTGCTGAGTTCATCCGCAATATGCCAACCTTGCTTGAGTTCAGTAAGTACCAAGGAAAAGTCAAATTCTTTCTGTAAAGACAATACACGATAGGCTGATTTCACATCACTGGCCTTGAAAAAGACGGATTGGGTCTTGTCAATCACCGGATAGAAAGCCTGTAAGACGGGATCAAAGTTGGGACGAGTTAAGCCTTTTGAGCTCGCTGCATAAGCCTTCTCATGGGCCTGAGCCAATTCTGCTTGCTTATACATTTCACGCCACTTGGCAATCACTGCAATAACAGTAGAAGGGTACACTCTACGCGCTCCTGTCAACTGGGCAAACAAAGCCGATTTATCCTTAAGTACCATTTGATCAGCCTCATCTCCATGTAACATCATAAGCGCTGCTTGACCCGGTAACATTTGTCCGTTAGGTACAACATGTGCGGCTGTAAAGCCAAGGGCTCTCATACTAGCGATAGATTTGTCTTTGGCATCAAAAACAGTTGTCAAAAGTCGCTCAGGCGTAATACCTGCCAGATCATTAGGTGGAGAGCCAGGGTCTTTGACCTGCGGTGCCTGTTGGCGATTGCCGCCACCGCCGCCGCGTCCTGGCGTAGGTTCTGCTTTAGGAATCCCGGTATGAGACAAACCTTCAATAAAACCTGCATAAATATACATGGAGTCTGCCTTTACAATTTCGGCATCGAAGGGAATTTTGACGTTTTTACCTATGGCTTGGATTAAGCCATCTTTGATGACGATGGTGGTCTTTTCCATCACTTTGCCAGGTTGGGTAACGACTGTCGCTCCCGTCAAGGCATAGGTTCGAGTAACTGGTTTAAGATCACTACTATTGGTCTGTGCCCAGCCAAGGCTAGGAAATACCAATAAAGCGAAAATCACCAATAGTGTTGGGTGTTTTTTCATACTGTACAATTGATAATTTAATTAGAGCTTATTAAATAGACTTAGGGAATTATTTGCCAACTCCCTTAGATGTTATTTGGGCAATGACACTAGTGCCTATTACCTAATAGACATCATCAATAATTACTTTTTTTAGGTTGACCTCGTTGGTCGTTCCAAGTCCGTTGCAATTAGGGCAAGCTCCTTTTGGAGAATTGAAAGAGAATGTATTTGGCTCAGGATTCGGATATGCAATTCCGCTAGAAGGACACATAAGGTCTCTACTAAAATATCTTGGAGTATTGGTTTCTAGATCTAGCACCATCAAAATGTTATCGCCTGCATACAAAGCTGTTTTAATCGTTTCTTCTAGTCTTTTATCTACAGAATCGTTTACGATAATTCTGTCAATTACAACCTCAATATCATGCGTTTTATATCTGTCTAAGCGCATTCCTTTTACTATTTCTTTGATTTCCCCATTGACACGTACTCTTACAAAACCCTGCTTAGAGATCTGCTCAAATAAATCTCTGTAATGTCCTTTCCTTGATTTAATAAGTGGCGCTAACACTGCGATTTTTTTATCCTTAAAATCCGATAAAATTAATTCTTTGATTCTGTCGTCAGAATAGCTC
>CAJXUM010000998.1 GCA_913060855.1 uncultured Lewinella sp.
GAGATCAGCCTCGGTCTCGTGGGCTCGGAGATGTGTATAAGAGACAGATTGAAAACCTGAAGAAATGTTCGAAAAAAAATCGAATTCAAATAGATGGAATACCTGGTTACCCCTACTCCTTGCCCTGACCCTGGTTGTAGGAATGCTAATCGGAATGGAACTTCAAACTTCTACCCCAACGGTGATCATTAGTGATTCCATGAATAGCTCAAAATCCAATTATGGACAAGGGAAGATCGAGGAATTAATCCGTTATATAGAGGCGAAGTATGTAGATGAGGTTGATCGGGATGCTTTAATTCAGCAAGCGATTGACAATATATTGGGTACGCTCGATCCTCATTCAAACTATATATCTGCCGAACAATTGAAGGATGTAAATGACCAGTTGGAAGGTAATTTTGATGGTATTGGGGTGGAGTTTTTAATAGTAGAAGATACCGTAGTGGTCGTTGCGGCATTAGCTGGCGGACCTTCGGAGGCAGTAGGGATTATAGCTGGGGATAAAATTGTTGAAGTAGAAGGAAAGGCTATCGCTGGTCTAGATAAATCGAACCGGGATGTTGTCAACTTACTCAAAGGAGAAAAAGGTTCCGCGGTCAAAATTGGGGTATTAAGAGGGAGTAATCCATTGGTCCAGAAATTTAGTATTGTCAGAGATGAGATTCCAATGCATAGCATCGATGTGTCCTATATGGCAGATCAGAAAACTGGCTATATCAAACTCAATCGTTTCAGCGCTACGACCTATGAGGAATTTATGAAAGGAGTCGAGAAAATGATTGAGGAAGATGGAATGGAAGATTTGATTATCGATTTACGTCATAACCCAGGGGGCTATCTCAAGCAAGCCACCAATATTCTCAGCCAGTTATTCAAAGACAAAGAAAAACTATTGGTCTATACCAAAGGCCGGACCGTCAACCGAGACGATTATGAATCCACTGGTCGGCCTTTTTTTGATGTGGGAGATATCACCGTCTTGATCGATGAAGGTTCAGCCTCTGCCAGCGAAATTGTGGCAGGAGCCATTCAAGATCACGAACGAGGGGTCATCATTGGCCGGCGATCATTCGGTAAAGGATTGGTGCAAGAGCAATATAAATTGCGAGATGGTTCTGCTCTTCGACTCACTGTCGCTCGTTATTATACACCCTCAGGGCGATCTATCCAAAAACCATATGATGATGTAGCTAACTACGACGATGATATGCAGGACCGCTATGAATCAGGAGAATTATCTTCGGCAGATAGCATGATTGTAGGGGACTCTACCGAGTATTTTACCGTTGGAGGAAATGTGGTTTATGGAGGAGGTGGAATTTCTCCCGATGTGTTTGTTCCAATCGATACGGTTTTGTTGAACAAGGACTATATAGCGCTTCGCCAGCATGCATCGCAATTTGCTTTTCGCTATTTTGACCAACATCCTGAGCTGAAAGACTCAGAATACAATCAGCTAAACCGCTTCAAAAATGAGTATGAGGTTAGTAATGAAATGCTCAATGAATTCTTGGCTTACGCTCGAGAAAAAGAAGTAAAAGTAAGTGATCGGGAATACAGAGCCGTTGCCAATGAAGTGAAGCGATTATTAAAAGCGCGAGTAGCCAAACACCTTTTTGGCGACGAAGGCTTCTATAGTGTTTGGAATGATGGGGACTATATGGTGCGCAAGGCATTGGAAGTACTGCAATTGTCCGACCCTATTACAATCACGAAAGACGAGAATAAGTAGAACGCGTGCTGAGGAACCTTTTGGCTTAGCAGAAAGTTGATCCTTTTATGGAGGATCGAATTATTGAAAAGATTATTGAGAAAACTGGGGTCACCGATTTACTGAATATTTTAAGTGAAAAGTTGACACCTTCTGAATGGCAAAGCCTTTTGTTGGCTATTTCGGCCAAAAGAACCCATCGAATCAAGCCTGCTCAACTGCTCAAAGCCTACGAAAATAATCGGTTTGTCCAACCCTTACAAGGTATTCCACCTAAGCAATTACGCCATTTTCAAAAAGAATGTGAAGCGTTCCTTCCTTCATCATTCGAATCGATTATCCTTTCTCCTGTAGCTCCCTTGGGAAGCTGCTCAAGTCTCGCCACCGTTCATCAAAATAAAGTGCTAAGTGCCAGCAGGGGGACAGAAGTAGTGGCTGACGCAACCAATGCATTAGCTTTGGAAGCTAGCCTTAGAAGAAAAAAAGACCTCCAGGAAAACCCTAGATCAATCACCCCAGTCCACTTGGCGACTAGCCATCGGCATGTACGAGGACAATCCTTCGAAGATCCAGCCTTCACTGCTCATTTTCAGGTGCAATGTTTGGTGAGTGCTGGGCGAGATCAGGGCAATCTAGGCTTTGAGAAAGAAAGCCTGATCGCACATATTGACTACTATATAGCCTTATTGAACCAGTCTACATTCGGTATTCCCTTAGATCGTTTGACAGTAGATTTAAGCTTCTTTTCTCCTCGCTTCTCTAGTTTGAATGAGGCGATATCTGAGCCTTTATTAGCGAAATATCCTCAATTGAAAATTCGATTAGCACCTGAAAGAGAGTCAGGGCGAGGGTATTATGATGGTGTATGTTTCCATATCATCGCCCAACTGCCCTCGGGAGAATCTATCCCGTTTTGTGACGGGGGCTTCACCACCTGGACACAACAATTGCTGGCTAGCCAGAAAGAACGATTACTCATTAGTGGTTTTGGCAGCGAGATATGGTTGAGATTATTGGGCTAGTGCAGCGCTACTAATACTACCAAAGCCTCAATGGCCGTTAAGGCTATAGACATATCTCAGTAGCAAATGAAGTATCATATACTCCATCTATTTTTAGTGCTAATTTGTGCGGCACTTTCAATGGGTGTATGGGTTTTAGAATTCTCAAAACAAGCATTAGGGGGGCCGGTTCAATGGTTGGGAACTATACAGTATAGTATTTTCCTGATTTCAGCCCTGAGTATTGTAGCCTATTTACATCCCTTTTTTCGTTGGGGTAACATTCCCGCAAAAAGTATATGGTGGGCGGGGGTAGAGTTGTATGCTACTTTGGTTACCGCTATTCTGGTGAGTCGACTGATTCTCTTTAGCCTATTCACTCATTTCTATGGTTGGTTAAATGCCTATAGCTTATTTGGCTTATTGCTATTTCTGGCAGGACTTACCGCTTATTCTTTTTATTCGATCACCTTGCGTCGGCTGTTAGGCGTTCAACGTTTCCATATCTTTCTTTTAGCGGCAGGCTTGGTTGTCGTGCTCCCCTTGAGCTGGGGTACCATTTGGCTGTTGCCTAGTGAGATAGCCAAGGCTAGTAAAGGAATTTGGGAGGCATTCAAGATGGGATATCCTTTCTTTTGGTTGACCTTGGTATTTGGAGGCGTAGGTTGGTTGAGCATCGATCTGTCTCTTATACACATCTCCGAGCCCACGAGACCGAGG
>CAJXUM010000999.1 GCA_913060855.1 uncultured Lewinella sp.
GATGTGTATAAGAGACAGGTAATCGATTACCCTGGAGCGGTCAATGATATACCAAAGAGGCTGGCGGAAAGCAGCGTTTTTGTGCTGCCCTCATATCGAGAAGGTATGCCGAGAAGTACGCAAGAAGCAATGTCTTCTGGACGAGCAATTATAACAACTGACGTGCCTGGGTGCCGCGATTCCATATCTAATGAAGTTAATGGCTTGATTGTTCCTCCCCGTGATGCGGGTTCGTTGATAAAAGCCATGAATAGGTTTGTTTCTGACCCTTGTCTTGTTACGAAAATGGGGAAGGAGTCGAGAAGGCTTGCAGAAGAGAAATACGATAAAGATGTTGTAAATAAAAAACTTCTTTCTCTTGTCGGATTTTCTAGATAGGGCCCTTTTAAGGTGGTTGGTATGATTCGAAGAAGGCGCAATAAAATGTTTTGTTTTTATATGAAGAGCTTTTTAAAACAATTCAGAATAATGGCGAAAACTCTGCTGCATGCATTTAAAACATTTTTCGGCGGAGTTGTCGAGCAACCAGAGTTCCTTTTTTTAAAACAAAAAAATGTTGCTTATTTAGTTGTCTCAAAATCTGCTTGCTCTTCCATAAAGAAAGCAATGGTGGAGGATGAGGTGAAAGAAGACATAGGGGATGATTACCAGATTCATCAAAATAAAAGGGTAAAAGAGCTTACAGTGAGAGGTAGGCTAAAGGTCGAGGCAGAGCCTTATGTTTTTACTTACGTAAGAAACCCCTTTTCAAGGTTAGTTTCAGCCTACGTTAATAAGTTTGAAGATTTTAATAAAATAAAAAAAGTGGGTTTTGAGTATGCTGATTATTTGGGAGGCTGGTTTGAATTGTCAGACTCTTTCGAGGACTTTGCAAGGAAGGTGTGTGATATTCCAGATAGGCTGAGCGATCGGCATTTTATGGGGCAATGTTTTCTCATTTATAGTCTTTCCGATACAAAGATAGATGATATATTTAAGTTGGATAACATGGATGAGACTTTCCCTTCTTTGGCAAGTCGATTTGGTTTTGGTGAAGTTCCTCATTTTAATAGAACGACGGAGTATCGTTATGAGGACTACTACTCATCTCCTGAGTTGGTGGAAATGGTATATCGGCGTTATAAAGAGGATGTCGACAAGCTTGGGTACCGTGACGTTTATAAGTCGCTAATAAGCCGTTTTTAAGTTTTCTATGCATGTTTTATTATTAGGTTTGCGAATTGCTTGGTTAAATTTTTGGGGCTGAATGGATTATTTTTGTATGCTTGTGGAATCAGACTAGTGTTAGCAGATTTTCGTTTGCCAGTGCCGAGGGCTGAAAGGAAAGCCTCTTATAATACTCAAGTTTAGAATGGTGGCGAGTGAAAGAAGTTCTTTAGGTGGACTTTTCAGCGATGAAAGATCCACTGTTTTTGGACGCTTTGTTACGATCTTCAAGCACTGCTGGACTGCTTGTGCTTTGAATGTATGGAGGGGGATATGAGTATTGCGGGGCTTTGCCCAATTTTTCTGGAGTGCTTGCCTCTTTATTCAGAGAGGCAATACAGTCGACACGAAATTCGTCCTGAGGCGCCTCTTGGGGCGCCTGTTGATGAGGTAATGATTAGCAAAATGGAGCACATATGAAGCGCCTAGTGGATATTCTTGGTGCATTGGTTGGTCTGTTGCTTTTGGCGCCAGTGATCTTGTTTCTGGCTTTTCTGGTGCGCTGCAAGCATGGCGCGCCTATTTGCTTTCGACAGACACGACCAGGCAGAGATGGGGAACTCTTCGAGATGATCAAGTTTCGTACAATGACTAATGAGCGGAGTGAGAATGGAGAGCTCTTGCCTGACGCTGATAGGTTAACTTCGTTTGGTCATTTTCTTCGCTCCACTAGTTTGGATGAATTGCCTGAACTGTTGAATGTCCTGAAAGGTGATATGAGCCTTGTGGGGCCTCGTCCCTTATTAATGGAATATCTTTCGCTCTACTCTGAACGCCAAGCTCACCGCCATGATGTCAGGCCAGGCATTACTGGCTGGGCTCAGATTAACGGCCGAAACGCCTTATCTTGGGAGGAAAAATTTGAGTTGGATCTGTGGTATGTGGAAAACCGTACTTTATGGATTGATATCAAAATTCTTTTTTTGACAGTATGGCAAGTAGTGAAGCGTGATGGCATTAGTCATGGAGAAGAGGCGACTATGCCTAGATTCGTTGGTGCTGGAGAGAGTCTAGGCCCACATGAGGTGTCCAAGGAGGACTCATGAGATCTATAGTTATAGTTGGATTCGGTGGCTTTGGTCGAGAAGTCAATTGGTTGGCAAGGGAGTGTGGTAGAACTGTTCTAGGGTTTCTGGATGATAATGAACCCCCGGGAAAGAAAGGAAATTATAGGATATTAGGTGGCCTTGATGCCTGTTCTGAATATCCCAATGTGGAGTTCATTGTCGCAATCGGTAATCCGAGAGTTAGGAAAAAGGTTGTTGAAAAGTTAGTAAGCCAAGGAGTGACCGCTTTTGCGACGCTTATTCATCCTTCTGTGAAAATGAATGAGAGCGTGAGAGTTGGGAGGGGCGCGATGATTTGTGCTGGTAGTATTGCTACGGTTGACATTGCTATTGGTGAGCATGTCATTCTCAACCTGAATGTGACGGTGGGACATGATGGTATCATTCATGATTTTGTCACGGTTTCGCCCATGGTTGCTTTGTCAGGGAATGTGATTCTTGAAGAGGGCGTTGAGGTGGGCACTGGAGCTGCGATTCGCCAAGGAATTACTATGTCTTGCGGCTCCATGTTAGGAATGGGGGGGATTCAGACAAAGGATTCTCAAGCAAATACTATTTATGTTGGCTCTCCAGCAAAACCTTTGAAACAGTTACCCGAGTTTATTTGAATTTATGTTAAACGGACCGTTTTCTCCTTGGCCTTCCTTTACCAAAGATGAAGCTGATGCAGTGTCTCGCGTATTACTTTCCAATAAGGTCAATTACTGGACCGGGCACGAGAGCCGAAAATTTGAGAAGGAATTTGCGGGCTTTGCAGGTACTGACTATGCCATCGCAGTGGGGAATGGCACTTTGGCATTGGATCTTGCTCTTAAAGGCTTGAGTATTGGTGTCGGTGATGAGGTGGTGGTGACACCGCGAACTTTTTTGGCGTCGGCAACGGCGGTGATTAACTCGGGGGCGACTCCGGTGTTTGCTGATGTGGACCCGGAAACCCAGAACATTACTCCTGCGACGGTCGCCGCTGTGTTAACACCGAAAACCCGGGCGGTAGTGTGCGTGCACCTGGCGGGCTGGCCTTGTGACATGGACGGCATGATGGCGCTGGCTGCTGAACACGGTTTGTACGTCATTGAAGACTGTGCCCAGGCTCACGGTGCCACCTATAAAGGCTGTCTCTTATACACATCTGACGCTGCCGACGAAGAGGATAGTGTAG
>CAJXUM010001000.1 GCA_913060855.1 uncultured Lewinella sp.
ATCTACACTATCCTCTTCGTCGGCAGCGTCAGATGTGTATAAGAGACAGATGCTCGACTTATCATAGATTAACAGTTTATCATCAACGAGATAGCTTATGAAAATCAGTATAAAATAAGCACCAAACCAGTATGCTGACTGGCGGATAGTAATAAAGAACATGGTGGCCAAAGGGCATACTATAGACCATAGAATTGCTATGCTAGATGGTATGAACCCTCCAAGCACAAGATGGATGAAAAAGGGCAGGAATAAGACAAGACATAACTGGATATTTCTAAAAAAAACAAAATTCTTTGTCTTGAGAAATATCAATAGGCTAATAATGGAAATAATGGTATAAGAATAGGGTAGGCAACCTACCCATAAAAGCCCATTAGCAAAGAACAGCGTCCCCGTAACTAAACTTACTAGCGTGCAATGAGAAACCATGAGCATTAGGTAACTCTTGTTTAACCGCTGCTCCTGACTGTCTGTAGGCAAGCTTGCAATTTGCAAAAACCTTTGAATAATATTTTCCTTTTTGTTACTCATACCCTGCAAAATGGGGGAGAATTATCAATTAATCCAGCCCTTGCAACATATGTTTACAGGATTGCAACATATGATAACACAGCCCCAATAGGCGATAAAACGGCTGCAACATACAGTGGTTCTATTGCAACATATGATGACACTTTGCAGCAGTATTGCTCCTTTCTTTGCATTGTACAAAAATTCAAAAATCATGATAAACTCAAAAGAGCTTTCCATTAAAAGGATAACATGGATTAGGGAACAAGGCTATTTGGGCTACACTGATCAGCAGATTCGAGAATTGGCCTTCGGCAATCGATTTGCCTATAGGCTTTGTGTCGCATTCTTGACTCCAGCCCTAATATTCGCAAATGTGCCACTTCTCATTTTCATGAATGTGGTGGCCTTTTCAAGTATTTTGTTGCCAAACCACCCTTTTGATTACATCTACAATTATCTAATCAGGAGATGGATGAATGGACCTGAATTGCCTCCAAGGTCGCCTCAGTTAAAGTTTGCTTGTATGATGGCTTCGCTTGTTATAGCATCCACCATTTATTTTATAGTTGAGGGCATGATGACCGCAGCTTATCTCATGGGAGGGCAATTGATCGTCATTGCTTCTATCGTCAGTCTATTTGACCTCTGCTTTCCATCTAAGATATACAATTTCATAGCCGGTAAGATTAACCAGTAATTCCACCTGTAAGTTGCACACGGGTGATCCAGGTTGGTTCGTGGACCAGTCACCCTCTGGTTTTTCCTTGGCGACCTAGATACGCTAATATCTAATACCAAAAAAACTTTTTTAAACCCAAGTAACTATTCTAAAGAATGGCAGTTGGTTTTTGCAAATCCAGCAATTAATGCAGCAGCATTTTATTGAAGACCCATCCTTCCTATAGTTACTAACTAAATTTCAATATTATGGAAATGAATGAAGAAAAATTGCACGATTTCCTGGGCAAAATGGTTAACGAAATGGGAGCGGCAGCAAATGGGGTGCTAATATTAATAGGAGATCGCCTGGGTCTTTACAAGGCACTCACCAATACTGGCCCCATGACTTCCGAAGAACTGGCTCAGTCAACTTCAACTGCAGAGCGATACGTCCGAGAGTGGGCTTCTGCTCAGGCCGCTTCCGGTTTTATAGCGTTTAATCCTGAATCCCAAAAGTTCTCCATGACTCCGGAACAATCCATGGTTTTTGCCATTGAAGACAGTCCAGTCATTATGACTGGTGCCTTTTATACCATTTCTTCCATGTATCACGACGAGCCTAAAATTACTAAGGCCTTTCAGACAGGAGAAGGAGTTACCTGGGGCAATCACAATAACTGTTTGTTTTGCGGAACAGAGAAGTTTTTTAAACCATCGTATAAGGCGAACTTGGTGTCCAGTTGGATTCCATCACTTGATGGAGTAGAGGAAAAACTTAAATATGGAGCTAAAATAGCTGATGTAGGCTGTGGCCACGGTGCTTCTACTTTGATCATGGCAAAAGCATTTCCTAATTCCGAATTCATCGGTTATGATATTCATGATAAATCTATAGCGCATGCCGCTCAAATGGCAAAAGAATCTGGTCTAAGCAATGTTTCGTTTGAGGTAGCTACAGCAAAAGATTTCCCTGGAAATGGATATGACTTGGTTACCTTCTTCGATAGTCTGCACGACATGGGAGATCCAGTAGGGGCTTGTTCTCACGTAGCAAGTAAGCTTAATAAAGATGGTACCTGTATGATTGTTGAACCCTTTGCCAAAGACAATTTAGAGGAAAACTTAAACCCACTGGGCAGGGCATTTTATGCTTTTTCAACGATGCTTTGTACACCAACTTCACTTAGCCAAGAAGTCGGGCTTGGATTGGGCTCGCAAGCCGGGGAAAAACGATTACGAGAGGTTGCCATTGAAGGTGGTTTTCGTAATTTTAGAAGAGCTGCTGAAACGCCATTCAATTTAATTTTAGAGGCCAAACCGTAGGGCAGTAAGCTTATGCCCCATTAACATCTGCAATAAGGCCACCAAGCGGTCCAAGTTTTGGCAACTTTACGCTTGGTGGCTTTAAGGCAATTTGGGGTCTTTCATTTGATGCATTGCCCTTACTGTTTTGGTTATCACCACTTCACCTATATCCCCACTTCACCCATTGCCCCACTTCACCCATTGCCCCTTTCACCACTTGTCCCACTCACTTCGCCACCTACCTCGTCAAACCTACCTGTTACGGCTTTCATCTTTCATTTAGGACTGATTTCATGGAGATTTAGGGTATTATTTAACGGTAAGTACTTGGACATCCATACTTCTGGACAAAAGAGGCGAGAGGCAACCTAGCCTTCCGCTAGGCAGGGACGACAGAGGAGAGATCGGCTAGATATAAGCCAGAAGGTGCACCTTAGCAGTCTCTTTTCCCTGTCTTTGCAGCCAGGCAGGTCGCTTCTGTCTTCTAAATGTCTATGTACTTAAAATCCATACACATGACCGCGACTCCAAATTCCAAATCCTACACCACAACTGAAATCCGAAGTGCTTATTCAAAATTGGGTTTACTATACGGTAAGCAAAAAAGCGAAGAAACTCGAAAGAAAATCCGAGTCCTCTCCATTGATGGAGGTGGAATCAAGGGAATCATTCCTGCGACCATTCTAGTTTATCTGGAACAGAAGTTGCAGGAGTTTAATAACAATGAAGACGCGCGAATTGCGGATTATTTCGATTTAATTGCCGGTACCAGTACGGGGGGGATTTTGACCTGTGCCTACCTCATCCCAGATGCAAATAATCCTTCCCGACCTAAGCTAACAGCTGAACAAGCCTTATCTCTCTATCTCGATGATGGAAAACATATCTTCTCTTTGCCCTTTTGGCGCAAAATAAGTACCCTTTTTGGTTGGGTAGATGAGAAATACAG
>CAJXUM010001001.1 GCA_913060855.1 uncultured Lewinella sp.
GAGATCAGCCTCGGTCTCGTGGGCTCGGAGATGTGTATAAGAGACAGTTGCTCTTCCGGTACCTCTTTAAACCTTATCAGCTGGAACCTATTTATGGCTTCTATGACTGGAACTTACTATTCTACAGCAAAGTTCGAGCCAAAACAAGTTTTGTTATAAGCATGATCTAAGTGTCTTTGATGTCAAAACAGGCAATAGATACCTGGATATTATGTGCGTATTCGCAGGCGAATGTTTAACTATGTCTTATCGATTAAAAGATAGCTGTTAGCATAGAAAACAGGCCCAAACATTAATAGAATGAAGTCTATTACACAACTACGATTCTTCTAGTATCTCTCATCAAGTAATTTGGAAAGTTAAATTGGTAGTAGGCGATCGCTTTTAGCTATCGGGCCTTACTACTGCTGTCGGCAGATCGGTATTTACTGAAGCTATTGCCGAAGCCGATATAAGTAATCCTGCGAGAGGTCCTGGAAGAGGAAGAAAATCAACGTTATGCAACACCAACCCATTCGAATAGCCATTGCCGATGACGAAGCCTTATTCCGCAAGGGATTAGGCATGTTATTGGAAGACTATGAAGGTTTCTCCATTGTTTTAGAAGCAGAAAATGGAAGAGACTTGATCGATCAATTACAGCAGGTAGAGGACTTACCCACCGTTTTACTGTTGGACATGAAAATGCCCGTTTTGAACGGCATAGAAACGGCTAAATTGATGCGAGAAGAATTTCCAGCGATTCCAATTATTATCCTATCAACGCATTTCAGCAAAGCTTTCATCCTAAATATGATAGAAATGGGAGCGGCTTCCTATCTACCCAAGAATACCGACCCCGATGAGGTGGTGGAAACCATTCGCTCGGTCCTGTCTAAAGGATTCTACTACACCAATGAGGTGATGAAAATAATAAGAGAAGACTTTATGCATAAGCATCAGGTGAAACAAAAGCCCAATTTTTCAGCTGATATTACAGCGAGAGAAAAGGAAGTTTTACAATTGATCTGCGAAGAATTCACAACAGTCGAAATAGCAAACAAATTATACATCAGCCCACGAACGGTGGAAGGACATCGAAATAATCTACTATCAAAGCTGGGATGTCGCAATACAGCTGGACTCGTGGTTAATGCCATCCGACTAGGATTGGTGAAATTGGTGGATCGCAACCCTTGGGAGGTATAGAAGACTATATTTTTTCTAAGGCGTACACGAGGGTGAACTCATTGATGCAGCGAAAGTATAAACGGTAGTGGGCGCAGAAGTTGCCTTTCTCCACTCGTCCCTCCATGGTTCCTTCCTGTCCATTGAAAGAAAAGGGCTGGACAATAATATGCTGCTTAAAGTCTAATTCGCGCCGTCCATAGGCTTTATAAAGGGCTTCCTTTGCACCCCAGTACAAATGCATATGCGGTATATGCGTTTCGTCTTGGATACTGGCTCTTTCTTCTTCCCGCAAGAACTTGTGAGCGATGCGAGTAATCTTAGTGACTATTTTTTGAATATCAATACCTACGGATACCGGTGCTGCGATGGCTGCTGCCAGCCCATCTGAATGGCTAATTGAAATTTGATAGGCAGAATCTTGCAGGTGCGGTTTGCCAAATTCATCTTTAATAAAAGCACCTCTCTTTTCTCTTCCCGACATTTGGTGTACTAGCTGTCGCACAGCAAGCCACTCCAATCTTCTACGCCCCTTCATATGACTAAGTTGCCGCAACTCTATCGGACTCAATAGTAGATGATGTAAAAACCATTCCTCTGGCTCTTCGATTTGCCAAAGGCCTAGTTCTCCTACCTCAGAGAGGTGTTCATGTAAAAATAAAGGCATAGTAAAACTTTGAGCTTAAAGGTAAGTTTTTTTAAAAACTGGTGCTGATAATTTTCTTAGGAATGAAGGATAAATAAGTTGGTCCAAGTACCTAAATATCTTTTCGCCAGACTAGGCGTGAAGAATGAGCCTAGCCTAGCTACGTGAATGATGAAGAACGACGGCTGGTGGAAAAAGATAACGGTAACTGGACTCAGTTATTTATTTTTCATTCCTTTGGGTCACAAAAGTGGTCTAATCTTTGTAATAGCTATAAAAACTTTTATTATAATTGTAATATGTTTCTTCAAAATCGATTTAAGTAGGATAACAGCTTACACCCAATTTATTCCAAGCCTTATCTACTTTCCACGGAGGAATATTCTTCTTAACCATCCATATGAGATACTACACATGAACTGACCTAATAGTTATCGCTATTGAGGGACAAGTTCAGCGATGATCTCTTGCCGTACACATTTGTAAGGAGATTCATTTTTTCCAAAACATGACTCAACAAACACACCCTGTACTAAGCCCTCGTGCCTAGTACTTGTAGTCATTACCCACAATTTCACTTTGGAAAATATTAATCTTATGAAAGCGCTTAAAGAATTAACCTACATCGTTAGCCGGAACAAAGTCAAATCTATCAATGTACTCGATGTCCAATCTGAATCTCCGAGCCGAATCGAGGCCTTTTATAATGCCATTGTAACGGATAAACTCCGTTCAGATGAAGATGCGCAGGACCACTTTTTTCCTTCCTCTGATAATAAAAGCAGCTACCGGAATCTGAAATGGAAGTTGAAAGAGCGATTGATCAATACCCTGTTCTTCATCGATATTAAAAAACCTTCCTATAGTGACCGCCAGCGTGCCTATTACCAATGCTACAAGGATATGGCAGCTGTCAATATCTTGCTAGGTAAAAATGCGCGGTCTGCTAGTGTGGACCTGTGCTATAAGATATTGAAGCATGCTACCAAATTTGAATTTTCACAACTCTGCTTGGATGCTTATCGCATTTTACGATTGCATTATGGGAGCAGAGAGGGAGACCTGAAAAAGTATTATGCCTATAAGGAGCTGTATGACACTTACGCCAAAACTTGTTTTTGGGAAAATAAGGCGGAA
The DNA here is from genome assembly GCA_913060855.1 of uncultured Lewinella sp. Taxonomy (GTDB): domain Bacteria; phylum Bacteroidota; class Bacteroidia; order Chitinophagales; family Saprospiraceae; genus DT-111. The sequence goes on from CAJXUM010001001.1 coordinate 2,951, forward strand.
GAAATGTATACGGAACTGATTGTCCATTATGTGAATAATAAATCTACTAAGCAGGATACCCACGAGCGGGCACTAGAATGCTACGAGGAAATCAAGGAGGCGACGACTGAAATTGGCTCCTACAGTATGAATCTATATTGCTCCTTGATTCACTTAATGGTGTATAGTAGTGTGAATGACCATCCCAATATCATTCGTGTTTGCGATGAATACATTGATGTCTTTCTTAAAAAGCCCTTTGCCGCCAACACACCGCTGCAAATTTATTATTACCAGAAATTGGTGAGTTATATTCAAATGCGGGATTTTGAGGCAGGCGAGCAAACCGCTAAGCTGTGCCTTCCCTTATTGGAAGAAGGTTCTTACAATTGGTTCCAGTATTATGGTTTGTATTTTATGCTTTCCATGTACACCTACCAATACCAAACCGCCTATTATATTTATAAGACAATAGCTGTCTCTTATACACATCTCCGAGC
>CAJXUM010001002.1 GCA_913060855.1 uncultured Lewinella sp.
TTACGAACACCGATTTCCTTCAGCCGTTTCCCTGCCAAAGCAACCGTCGTATTAGCGAAATTTAGACAAGCACAAATTAGTAGCAGAATAGCCATTAGGATGTTCATCCAGATGGCCGAAGCGGGCAAGCTTTCCTGCAAAGCTTCTTCCCTGTCGATGCTGGATCGATTAGCCATCTCATTGAAGGGCTCTAAGTGGAAGCCCTTAGTGTTAAACGCGGGTAGCGCAAGCTGATGGGCGGGTATATGCCGATTGAGTTCGTTGAGAATACTGGGCACCGCCTCCGGTTTTTCCACCACTAGAAATATGGCATCTCGCCATCGTTTCCAATCATTTGCAAGTAACTTTTCCCCGCTGCTTAATACCTGGTTGGACGGGTGCGTAATGAAACTAAATTGGATACTTGAATTTAGTGGCGGATTTTTGAGTACCCCACTTATTACAAATTCTCTTTTTCGCGTATCCCCTGCATAAAAAGTGAGGGTTTTATCGATTGGGTCTTGATTTCCAAAATACTTTTTAGCCATTCTTTCAGTGAGCAATACCCGATTGGGCATAGAAATATCTGCAGTTCCTGCTACGAGGGAGAAATCGAACCATTTGAAGAAGGCAGGTTCAGTAAAATGCAGCACTTCGGCATAGGTATTCTCTCCTTGATTGACCGTTACATTCCATGAGTCAAGGGGGATAGCCTCAATAACGGCGGGATGAATGGAGCGGGCCAAATCGCTGATTGGAGCAGGGCAGATGCCGTACATTTCAAGAGAGCTGGATTTAATAGTGGTTACTCGGTATATCTTGTCTACTTCTGTATGAAATTGATCAAAATCAGCATCAAACTTCCAATTGATATAAGCTATAATACATAAGGTTAGCGCCAGGCTTAGCCCCAGCACATTAATAAACAAATAGGCCTTGTGCCGACCCAAGTGCCGGTAAGCGGTTTTGAAGTAGTTTTTTAGCAGGTGCCAGGATATAGATTTCATCATGTCGGGTATTTGAAATTTGGCCAGTCGTATCGTTTTTAGCGCTTCCAAATAGAATTTTCGGCGAGCATAAGACAAGCCACGGGCCTGCTCTCGCCAGCGGAAAGCTTCATACAAATCGCCTTGAACTTCTTCGAGGTATTCTTCCGGGCAAATTTTTTCAATAAACCAGTCTGCCCATTTGGGGGGCTCAGAATGTGCCATATTTGAAATTTGGAAGGATGATACTAGACCACAATTGGGATTTTACTTCTTGGATTTCCTTTACGGCATAATAGCCAGCCTGCGTAGCTTGATATAGCCGCTTTCTGCGGCCCCCTCGCTCGGCCGTCGGCTCTCCAAATTTTGACTTCACCCAGCCTTTCTTTTCCATTCTTTTCAATACAACATGAATGGCAGGCAGGGAAATAGATTGCTGGAGAACTTCCTCATATCGTTGTGCAATTTCAACCCCGTGGCATTCTTCCTGCTGTAGCAAAATCATCAAGATGATTTCTTCCAATGAACCTTTTAATTCCATTTTATTAATAGATGTTTAAGTAATCATTTGTAATATTATTAATAAATGTTTAAAAAATCAAATTTAAAATATTTCCAATGCTATAATGCCCGATTTGCGGGGGATAGAGCCTCTTGATTGGCACAACTAAAAAAAAGTAAAGGGACCAGCGAAGGTTTTTATTCAGAAAGGTGTCTAAAATATTTGACGGTTAGTAAGTACAAAAACATCAACCCATTCTTATAAGGTTGTAAGTGGACTTACAGAAGTTCGAGCCTGTTGTGAGAAATCAAATTCAAAAACTAGTACAGATAAGCCTTAAAATCATGAAAAAAATGAAAATCAAATTAATTAGTCTATCTCTTTTTGCCATGGCATTGCTATTATTTAATGCTTGTAGTAAGGATGATATTACGACAAACCCTGACGAAGAAGAAGAGGAAGTAGTTATAGATGATACAGATTTTGAGGCTACAGATTGGACAACAGAAACCCATAGTAAAGAGGCAGACCCAAATTTTGATGAAGTCTTTGAGGATAATGCGGTAAAAAGACTCGATATAGTTGTCACCGAAGAGCGTTGGCAGAGTATGTTAGATGACATGACCGGTCTTTATGGGAACTTTGGATCTGGAGGAGGTCCTGGTGGTGGTGATTTTGCGGACGAAGATCCCATTTTTGTGCCTGCCGAGGTATTTTATAATGGCAAAGAATGGTATCGCGTAGGCGTTCGTTTTAAAGGCAATTCAAGTTTGCAATCCAGTTGGAGAAATGGGATTTTAAAATTATCCTTTAAGCTAGATTTTGATGAATTTGAAGATGATTACCCACAAATAGACAACCAACGTTTCTACGGGTTTAAAAAATTAAGCCTTAAAAATAATTATGACGATAAATCAATGTTACGAGAAAAAATAGCAGGTGATGTGTTTAGAAATGCAGGTTTGGTAGGGTCACATACGGCATTTTATACCCTGTATGTAGATCATGGGGATGGCCCCATTTATTTTGGGCTATATACTTTGGTGGAAGAAGTGGACGATACCGTTTTAGACGATCAATTTTCAGATGATGACGGTAACTTGTACAAACCAGATGGCGATGCTGCCAGTTTTGCGGCAGGGACGTACGATGAAGATGAATACGTCAAGAAAACGAATGAAGACGAAGCTGATTTTTCAGATGTCCAAAGCCTATTAACCATCTTACATGATGAGGCAAGAACTACCGATCCTGCTACTTGGAGAACAGACCTTGAGGCGGTTTTCGACACCGATGTGTTCCTGAAGTATTTAGCCGTCAACACCGTCATTCAAAACTGGGATACCTACGGGCGAATGACGCATAATTATTTCTTGTACAACAATCCAGACACTGAAAAATTAACTTGGATTCCTTGGGATAATAATGAAGCCCTTCAAACTGGGAAACAAGGTGGTTCATTACCCTTAAATTTTTCAGGTTTAAGTGCATCAAGTTGGCCATTAATTGGCTACCTATACCAAGATGAGGTGTACAAAGCAGCTTATGACGATTATGTTCAAGAAGTAGTAGAGGGAGCTTTCAGTGTAAGTACTATTCAATCGCAATATTCCAACTATGCAGCCTTGATTGAGCCTTATGCGACTTCGGAAGTTTCTGGGTATACCTTCTTAAATTCTAGTGCTGATTTTCAAGCAGCAGTTAGCGCACTTAATTCGCATGTTGTATCACGAGTAGCAGCTGCAAACAGCTATCTAGATTAATGATAAGTAGGCAACCTATGCTCCGCTAAATACAGCAGTAGGAATACCTAAAAATAGAACCTTCTCTAATCATTTTGTGGTGCTGCCTGGTCGACCGGATCAGGCAGCATTTTAGATAGGTAAAGGATTTGCATTTCAGCCCATCTCTCCTCTCTCCTCTGTCCTCTGTCCTCTCCCTTCATCCAGC
>CAJXUM010001003.1 GCA_913060855.1 uncultured Lewinella sp.
CTATCCTCTTCGTCGGCAGCGTCAGATGTGTATAAGAGACAGGGCAAAATCAGGAGATTTCTACGGACCTTCCGGACAAGGATGGAACGGCTTCCCTGAACAATTGACTCCCGAAGATCTCTTATTTGATGAATCAAATCTCAACATTAATTGGGAAGGTTGCGAAAAAGCAGTTGGTGTGTTTGAAATCTAAGATGATCAGTTCTTAATTCAAACCACCCGTAGCGTCAACTGGCGTATAATTTCTGATAAAACTTAGTCAGAAAGATGAATTTCGATGCGATTGTCCGATCGCTGCTACTCTTATCATTTAAATAAAAATCAATTATGAATCTAAACGGAAACACAATCTTGATTACAGGTGGCTCAAGTGGCATTGGTTTTGAGATGGCAAAAGAATTTCTAGCAGCTAATAATAAAGTAATCATAACAGGTCGAAATAGGGAGAGACTTGAAAAGGCGAAACAAAAACTAGGCGATGTTACCATCATCCAAAGTGACGTGAGTAAGCCTGACTCCATTAAGGAATTGTATGCACAAGTCTCAAAAGATTTTCCTGACCTGAATGTTTTGATTAACAATGCAGGAGTGATGTTCACCATTAATTTGCAGGACCACAACTTATCGGCCAGCGAACTAACGAAAGAACTGGATATCAATGTAAAGGGTACCATCTGGATGAATGATACCTTTTTACCCTTATTGAAAAGAAATAAAAACGCAGCAACGGTCACGGTATCATCTGGCCTTGCTTTTGTTCCCCTGCCCATTTCTCCCGTATACTGCGCCACTAAAGCAGCGCTACATTCTTATACCTTGTCCCTAAGAGCTCAGCTTAAAAATACAGATGTGAAGGTGTTTGAATTAGCTCCTCCCGCCACGGAAACGGAGTTATTGGCAGATTTCAATGAAGAAGACATGAAAGGGATAGCAACCATGAAAGTTCAGGCTATGGTCGCTGACTTTTTGAAGGGCTTTTCAAAAGACAAGTACGAAATATGTCCAGGGCAGGCTAGTCAACTGAAGTTCATGAGTCGTTTCTTTCCCAGTTTTATTTTAAAACAAATGAGTAAGACGGTGGATAGGATGCATGGGAGTTAAGAGAAGGTAAAAAGCTGATTAAGGTCGTTAATCCAAATCAATACAATCATGAAACATTTTGCACATCTTATTATCGGAACGGGCCAAGCTACTGGTACTTTGCTCGGGAAATTGATTCCTACGGGTGAAGCTATCGGGCTTATTGAAGCGGATAGAGTGGGGGGGAGTTGTGTGAATTATGGTTGCACCCCTACCAAGACATTGGTGGCCTCTGCAAAAGCTTTCCACCAGGCCAAAAGAGGCGATTTTTATGGCTTTCAGGCCGAGGGCTTAAAATTGGATTATGGAAAGGTAAGGGAGCGAATGAATAGTATAAGGAATGGCAGTAGCAATGGCTTAACCAATTGGATGAATAATACGCCCAACGTGGACCTAATAATGGGCAAAGCTATCTTTACCGGCAAAAAGCAAGTGGAAGTAAATGGCGAAGTTTATACGGCAGATAATATATACATCAATGTAGGAACCCGACCTTCGGCTCCGGCCATTCCAGGCTTAAGTGACATAAACTGGCTGGATAGTGCCAGGCTGCTAGACCTTGAATCGGTACCTGAACACCTGATCATTATTGGTGGAGGGTACATTGGGGTTGAGTTCGCACAAGTCTATAAAAGGTTTGGCGCCCAAGTGAGCATTATACAGCGGGGAGCACAACTAATGCCAAGAGAAGATGAAGATGTGGCTGAAGCGGTTAAAGAAATGTTGGAAGAAGAAGGCATCGACATTTATTGCAGTGCAAATACAAGCCAAATCAGCCAAAAAGACGGACTTAAAGAAGTGACAATTGATATAAATGGGGAAGCTAAAGTGCTGATTGGCGACCAAATTTTAGTAGCAGCAGGAAGAATTCCGAATAGCGACACCCTGGATCTTGAAAAGACAGGAATCAGCACCAATGCTCGAGGATACATCGAAGTAAATGAATATTGTGAAACAAAAGTGGAAGGGGTTTACGCGCTTGGAGATGTGAATGGTCATGGCGGGTTTACCCATACGGCCGTCAATGATGCAGAGATCGTTTTGGATAAGCTTTTCGGAGGAGACCGCACGCTAGATACCAGAAATACAATTTATGGTCTATTTACGGATCCGCCACTTGGGAGGGTCGGCATGACGGAAAAAGAAGCCTTAAAAAGAGGGAGAAAGGTGTTGAAAGCGACCAGACCCATGAGTAAAATCAGTCGAGCCAAGGAAATGGGGGAGACCAAAGGATTTGCCAAGTTATTGGTGGATGCAGAAACGGATTTGATATTAGGCGCATCTATTTTGGGCGTTGGGGGAGATGAGATCATCAACATGTTTGCGACAATTATGCATTCCTATATTCCCTGCAGACATTATAGAAAGGTGGTCTTGGTTCACCCTACAGTTTCTGAGCTGATGCCATGGATTCTGGATGGCATTCAGGAAGTCAAGGAGAAAAACCTTTCTTAGAGACCGGTTTTTGAAGGGAAAAATGAAGTACCTACAGAACGCCCAAAGACAAGCCACAACGGGCAGTCACTCGCTCCCCTGGATGCAACCTTACCAGCCCATCTCCATTATTAAACGCATCCACATTGCAAGTCATAGGTTCAATAGCCAGTGACTTTCGATGCGGGGGGGTGAAAAGCTGAACATAATTGAATCTTCTCGGACCCATTTCCTGCCAATATTGGAGGGCATGTTTTTCATTGCTTAATGTCAATAAGGCGCGCTCATTAGCGGGGGTAAGGGCAAAACAATTGTCCAATACTTCAGCTCGGATGGGGCGTTTATTTTTAAAAAGATCATATTCGTAGCGCTTGCCGGTCGGGATCATGAACTTGTCGATCCCTATCATTTCGCTAGGCGGTACCTGCAATTGCCACTTATCTACGCCTTGGTCATCGAGTCGGAAATAAGGGTGCCATCCAATGCCTACTGGAATGGGCGTTTCATGTAGGTTTTGGAAAGTCATTTGTAACTCAAAGCGATTGTCGGCTGAAAGGGTAAAAGTTACCGTAAAACTAAAACGGAAAGGGTAGGCTGGGTCATCGCCCTTGCCCTTATAGGTGCATTCGATGCTTGCCGCTTGATCATTCGTCTCTAAATTAGTGTAACGGAAAGGATCAGTCATTCCCATCCCATGCAAGGCATTACCCGTTTGTCCATCATTGATTGGAAATTGATAAATCACATTGTCCCAATGATAGGTCCCGTGCTTTAGTCGATTGGGAAAAGGGAAGAGAAACCTACTTTTACACCAATTGTTAAAATCGAGTTCCTCCGGCGTGCTATAGCCTGTCTCTTATACACATCTGACGCTGCCGACGAAGAGGATAG
>CAJXUM010001004.1 GCA_913060855.1 uncultured Lewinella sp.
CCTTTGAAGACAATAAAATTAAAGCGGAAAAACAAATTGTAAAAAGACTGAAAGCTTGGAAAGTCAAAAGTGGGAATGTAGAATTAATTACCAACGAAGTATTTCCCGCTGCTCAAGGCAAACAGGTACTTGATCTAAATGGAGATCAAGCAGGAAGTATCATTCAAATGGTCAAAGGACTAAAAAAGAATAGTAATTACACCTTGAAGTTTGAATATGCAGATCAGAAAGAAAGGAAACGGAACCCAAATGCTTTACTAGCCACAGCAGATGTATTAATTAACGGAATAAAAGTAGCCAAGCTCCGAAATCTATCTAAGGCTCCTAATTACATTGGAGGTATCGGTTTTCCCTTCACATCAAGCGCGAAAGGAACCGCTACTATTGAATTTGTTTCTACGACAGCCGCTGAGCAAGGACTAGTTATTGATAATCTGCGAATAGTGGAGGGCTTGCCTTTAGCGCCTCCGGTAAATAATCACTTGGTAAATGGCAGCTTCGAAATGAAAGTGGATAGTGAGGAGGCTAATCCGCATATTTTTGGAGAGCAGTTGCCGGGCTGGTTAATCATGAGAGAGAATATTGACCTCATTGCCATCGATGATTATGGAACACCAGACGGGAAATGGGTGATTGACCTTGGGGGCCATGGCCCTGGTGGGATCGCTCAGACTGTTAGTGGTTTGGAAGCCGGAGCCAAGTATCGCCTGTCCCTATTGTATGCGCGCCATCGATGGTGGGAGGAGGAAGACCCACTTACCGGTGAGGTTTTTCTAGATGATAAATTAGTACTCAGCTTAAGTCGTAACAAATGGGCCAAAGCGCCTCGTTGGGAAAAGGCGACGTATGACTTTGTGGCCCCATCTGATGGAAATATAACGCTCTCTATGTATTCCACTGCTTATCAGGTCGGAGGTGGAATCTTATATGACAATATCCGAATTGAAAAAGTAAGTGAGCTCACCCCAACCCAAAAAATCCCGGTTCTAATTGTCGATGGTTTCAGCAATCATCAATGGGATAAGAACACTGAATACCTTAAGCAAATACTCGAAGCCAGCGGAAAATTTGAAGTCCAAGTGAGTACTTGTCCCAATCGGGAAGAAAGTCTATCCGAGTGGGGAAATTGGAATCCCAACTTCAGCCTATATCCGGTGGTCATACAGACTTGCAATAATATCTTCAAAGAGGATAAGTTACAATGGCCGGATCAGGTGAAGAAATCGTTTGAAAAATATGTGAATGAGGGAGGAGGAGTATACATGTATCACGGAGCAACCAATGCTTTCAAAAATTGGGCGGCATATAACCAGATGATAGGACTAGGCTGGCGTAAGAAGGACTTTGGCGTAGCGGTAAGCATTGCTGAAGATGAAAAGCTAAATATCATACCGAAAGGAGCTGGCGAAAATACCGGACACGGAAAGCGCCGAGATGTATTGATCAATCGAATGGGGAATCACCCCATACATACAGGAATGCCGAAAGCCTGGCTAGCGGCAGATATAGAAGTTTATCGCTATGGAAGAGGTAGTATCGATAAGCTTGAAGTAATATCTTATGCAGAAGATGAGAAAAGCGGTTTGAACTTTCCGATGGAATGGGTGGTCAACTTTGGTAAAGGAAAAGTCTACAGTTCCACTTACGGGCATTTATGGAAAAACCAGGAGTGGCCTCCAAGTATGCGTTGCGCAGCATTTCAACAAACTATAATCCGGGCCATACAATGGTTGAGTGGGAATGAGGTGGACAATTATGTAGCGCGTGACTTTCCAACAAGGGAAGAAGTTGTACTACGGCCATCCATTCCTGACGAATTCGAAAAGTTAAACACTTCGCCTAATTGGAAGCTTCAATTCACTGATCCATGCACCGCAAACTGGCAGGACAATTGGTTTTTGGATGGGCAATTGGCAAAAATCGAAAACACGGAAAAAGGGATGAATTTTACGGCAGGCCCTGTGAATAGAAATGATGCACACCATGCGGTGCTTTGGACAAAAGAATCCTTTAAAGGAGATATAAAAATTGAATACAATTATACTCGGACAGATAGCCAGGTAGTAAATGTAAATATCTTATTTATCCAAGCTGCCGGTATTGGTGGAGAAGACTTTGATCAAGACATTACCAAATGGAATGATTACAGGGAAGTGCCGACCATGAGCAAGTACTGGCGAAATATGAACCTGATCCATATTAGCTATGCGGTATTTCCGATGGTCAATGAAGATCCGGATAATGATTACATCCGGGTAAGGCGATATCCCGCTACCGAAAAGATTCCATTCAAGGACACGGAAGTTCCACCCGCTTTCGAACGGACTGCTTTGTTTCTGCCGAACGTGACATACAAAATGACTTGGATCAAAACCAGTGATCAACTCCTGCTTAAGGTAGAAGGAGATGATAAGGTCAGGCAGTACAGTTGGGAGCTAACAGCTTTTGATCCCATTATAGAGGGGCGCATTGGCTTACGTCACATGTTTACCCGTTCGGCACAGTACAGCGATTTCAATGTTTACACCAGGGCAGCACAATAGAGAACAAATTCAAAATAGGCTCCTATCATATGAATATCCAAACCCTGATAGGGCAATAAATCAGCAAACATCATCTCTACTACATAGCACAGCAAGGATACTATTAAAGGACTGGATGGGCCACGATTAGGATAGCATTTGACTGATCTTTAAAAGGGCTAATTATGAAAATATTCGAAAAAACAGCAAGGTACCAATTAGGTACGGGCGGGACACTGCATTCCTATCCCCTCAGTTTTGCGCTTTACGCACTTATTACGCTTTTGTTCCTTTTGACTTTTGTACCGCTAGCCACTGCTCAAGATGCCGTACAAAAATTGGAAAATCCTATCTCCGCAGCATACCTCAAAGAGAATTTGCGAAAAGAATCGCCCCGGCTTGTCCTGAACAAGGAGCTGGAGAAAAATTTGAAGAAAAAACTGAAAACTGATCCGGTAGTCCAGAATGTTTACGAGGGCATCAAACGCAATGCCGAATCTGTTTTTGAGAAACCGATCATTAACCTGGATATTCCAATGGAACAAAGGTCCCAGAATAACCAATTGGACATATCCAGGGATCTGCTTCATCGGGTAAGCATGCTTGCCATGGTTTATAGGATGGAAAAGGACCCCCGAATGCTGGAACGGATCAATGAGGAAGTCATTGCCGCCTGCCATTTCCCTACCTGGTTTCCCAAACACTTTCTCGATGTCGGTGAAATGTGTCTTGGGATAGCTTTAGCCATTGATTGGGTAGGGGAAGACTTGCCGAAATCTACGGTAGAGCTAGCCAAAAAATCATTGATAGAAAAGGGGATAAAACCAAGTTGGCCAGCGAATGGCAAGAACCCCAGATGGGCCTACGGCCACAATAACT
>CAJXUM010001005.1 GCA_913060855.1 uncultured Lewinella sp.
CTATCCTCTTCGTCGGCAGCGTCAGATGTGTATAAGAGACAGTTTTTAGGTTGTTGAAAAGTATTAGTGTTCAGTGTATCAAAATTGAACTCTCTTTCAGTAAAAAAGCTATCAATGAAATCTTTATTAGGAGGGGCTTCTGGGGAGAGGATGAGTATTCTTTTTTTCCTCTTCAATACATTTACTTCTTCATATTTTTCCACTAGCCGTTGAATGAGTTTAACATACCATTTAGGGTTAAATCTATTCAGCATGAAAAAGAATATTGATACCAGTCCTACAGTCAGTAAGATTGTCCAACCTAGTAATTTGATAAAGTCCCAGGGATTATCTATATAACTCTGGATATTTTTTAGAGTTTGATTAGCTTGGGCAGCATCATATGATACTAAGCTATCTCGCAGTTGTTGAACCTCTGTTCGCAATTCTAGTATTAAGGAGTCTGTATTAGCCTGTAGGGAATTCGCAGCTATTATTACCAACAGAAACACTAGTATACGTTTTGAATCTTTCATTTCTTTACCAATTGTTTTAAACGCTCAACTTAACAAAACCCATTACCTCTGCATTTGCTCGGACTACCTTTCTTGATTTATATCGAGTAGGTTCCTTCTTACGGGTTCTGTCACTAAATATCAAGTTTCTTTGATCAGGATGATACACCGGCTCCACATGATCTTGATAACGCCAGTCACCTGTTATGGCATGAAAGCCAATGCCACCAGCCATTCTTAGGATACAACTCTGCTTACCCTGACGGGTCATCTCCTGCCACTTTTCAAGATTTTCGATAATTAGATCAATATCTTCCTCTTGTGGGAATTCATCAAAGAACTCTATTTCTCGCCGAATATGTTCTCTTGTATAAGCATTGATTAACTCAAATAAAAACTCAATGGTATTACCTTGTAAAAAGATATCGTCATAGTACCTAGGTAAGGCTCTTGGTCCTCGCTTCATCATTAGGAAACGTCCTAGTCCATCGGCAAGACTTAGCCTAAAATTGCCTTTCGCCTTTGGCGAAAAGTTTTCTATTGTGAGAATATCAAAATCTTTTTTGTATCCACTTTCCCACTGTCTTCCATTATTAAATAGGTTGAATAGTTCAACATTACATAGCTCTGTCTGATCACAAGTGGCATCATAGGGTCGGATATACCGGAATAGGCTATGGCTAAAACTCCCCAAAAAGGAATCATTAAGGTCATCCCCCCGTTTAAGCCGTTGGTGGTATTTACCGAATAAAAAGTTAAAGACAGCTGACGCAATGGCCCCTTTAATTGAACTGCCAGGGATGTAAGGCTTCCCATCCCCTCCTCGAATCAATGTTTTAATTTCATTTGATGGTGGTTTACCACTATAACCATATACCGTTTTGTGATAACTCTCTGGATCAATCTGTTCGGAGATAAACTGTTCTAACTCCATCAATTTAGCAGCACTTATAAGGCTTAAGTACTTAGCCTGAGATTGCTCATCTAAATTACCAAAAACCTTCTCTTTATCTAAAATGAATATATCCCCCTTATACCGTATGAAGTCTATTCCTCTAAGCCAGTTTTTTTCCTGATTTGTACCGATATGCAGAGGAGATAACACCTCGATTTCTATATCATAATTCGTATTAAGTGCACTCATAACCATCTATTTTAAGGGTAGAAAAATAGGTCTACCATCCCGCCAAATCGGATGTTCAATATTTACCAATTCTGGTTTCAAGTCATGGATTACTCCCTGTGATTGGCCTTTAGAAAAGATCGAACCTTCTCCAAACATATGAATCGATTTCTTTCGATAACTCAAATAATTATCCTGCAAAGGTTGGGCGATGTAACCTCCTCTTTTGAGGATATGATAGGAACTACCCTGTAGTAAAGACTTGAGATCATCGGTCTCGGCGGGGCAATAAAGTGAAAATAAAACTTGGCGAGTTGGATGATCAGGCACACGTAGATTAATGGTCGAAAAATGTTGATCTTTACTAAAATCGAAGTGCCCATTTCCATTAGTACGATCGCTCCCGATGCCACTATCTCCGAGAAATTGGATAGCCGCTAGGATACTATCTTCGTATTGATGTCCATTCTCTACATATTCTAAGCAGAAATATAGGCCTACTTCATTTCCAAAAAATAATCTTTCCTGGTAATACAATCCAGCATCCTGTTCTATTACTTCCACCCGATCCCGTGGTACATTGACTCTAAGAGTGACTTCACTAGCGATAAGAGGGTCCTTAGGAAGTTCAGTAGCACAAATGACCAAATCTTTTGATTCATCTGCATTGATACCCTGGATTACAGACGCGGGGTAAGTTGCGGGCTGTTCTCCATTTAATATCGCTTCCAAACTGGGTTGATCCAGGTATTTTATCTTCTTCTTTTTTTTCCCTTGCTTCCATTCACCTACTCCTTCTATATCAGGAAGGAGCATCGTTGGAGTAGGAAAAAAAAGGACATCTTTCCAATACGGAAAGGCAGAAGAGACTTTAAAAGCTTGGAAAAACGCTTCTTTTTCAGTTTGACTCCATTTATGAAACAAAACATAGGCAGCAGCAGCTATGGCAGACTTTATTTTATCTGAATGCAATATTGGATCTGCTGTGTCCATCTCCGCTTTGCCCCGAGACAAATGCAGCGGCCCTGAAAAAGGGAGTTTGATGATTTTCTGTTCTATTAATCCCATTTTACTTTAATTCAGTTGGAATACCCTCCGTTAAATCGGTTTGAGCCTCATCTTGTCCTTTATAGTAATCCATGGATCGTTCCTTTACGGCCTCGACTTGAAAACTAATTTGACCATTTCCTCTGGCGCCACTTCCTCCCAAGTAATCATCCTGCACCAAGCGCAAGGCCTCATAAGTATAGTTAAGAAAACTGGCACCATTTTCGTCTGTATCAAACACATTAATCGTAATATTCAGGTCAAACCTCGCGCCTTTGGGTACCCGTTCAAAAAAACGAGGATTGGCTTTTGCGTCAATACGGTTAACAGAATTTTCGGCTTTAACCTCTGTGTATAAAAGGTCAGTATCCGGAAATTGATCTGCATTTAGCAATTCGCCATCTCTGACAATTAAGCGTGAAGGTTGCTGTTTATCCTGTCCTTCCTTCTTGTTTTTAATGTAACCGAAGAGCTGTGCGGCCAGATGTGTTGGGTTTAATGTTGGTCCTCCATCCGATCCAATAGTCCCTTGACTAAGTTCGAATAAGGCTCTCATTTTCCCCTTAAGGCTACTCCCCGGGATATAAGGCATTTTGTTTATTGGGTTTCGAATAACTTGTTTATCCGTTCCGCCAATCTCAAAAGCAGCATTATTACCGCCAATCATAATCCCGGATTCGGCAATAACTTTACCACCTGTCTCTTATACACATCTCCGAGCCCACGAGACCGAGG
>CAJXUM010001006.1 GCA_913060855.1 uncultured Lewinella sp.
TATCCTCTTCGTCGGCAGCGTCAGATGTGTATAAGAGACAGCTCCGAAGATAGGGGAGACAGCTGGACGGCGATTTCTGGGGACCTCACTCGCAACCAAGAAAGAATTAGTCTTCCCATCATGGGCAAAGTACAGAGCTGGGATTCTCCCTGGGATGTCAATGCGATGTCGAATTATAATACGATCACTTCTTTATCAGAGTCACCCTTGCAGGCCGGTCTGTTGTATGCAGGTACTGATGACGGAATTATTCAAGTGACAGAAGATGATGGGAAAAATTGGCGAAAAGTTGAAGTAGGTAGCCTCCCTGGTGTACCAGCTACTGCCTTTGTCAATGATATTAAGGCGGATCAGCATGACGTCAATACCGTTTATATCTCTCTGGATAACCATAAATATGGTGACTTTAAGCCTTATCTACTCAAGAGTACCAATAAAGGGAAAAACTGGAAATCCATCACTAGCAACCTTCCCGAAAGAAACTTAGTGTGGCGAATGGTGCAAGATCATGAAAAAGCGAATTTGCTTTTTACTGCTACTGAAAAAGGAATTTTCTTCACTATTGATGGGGGAGGGAAATGGATTAAGCTAGCTAGTGATGCCAATATCCCTTTCCGTGATCTAGCGATTCAGAAAAGAGAAAATGACCTCGTTGGTGCTTCTTTTGGGCGTGGTTTCTTTGTCTTGGACGATTATAGCCCATTACGAGATATTACCAAGGAGCAACTAGGGGAAGAAGCGACGCTATTTGCTAGTCGTAAAGCTTGGTGGTATCAGCCTCGTTCAGTGGTAGGAAATCAGGGCTCCTCTTTTTATACGGCCCCTAATCCTGACTTTGGAGCAGTCTTTACTTATTATCTATCAGAAGGTTATACGACAAAAACGGCCGAACGTAAAAAAGCAGAGAAGAAGTTGGCAAAGGGAGATAAGGATATCCCATTTCCTGGTTGGGATGCTTTGACGGAAGAAATGCAAGAGAGTAAGCCTAAGATTTGGTTAACCGTTAAAGATGCTTCCGGAGCAGTAGTTAATCGCATTAGCGGTGCTACTAGCAAAGGTCTTCATCGCGTAGCTTGGAATCTTCGCTACTCTTCTCAGGGCGGCGTTCGTTTGGAGAATAACCGCTCTGGCGGTTTCGGAGGTGGTGGTTTTATGGCATCGCCCGGCAACTACACGGTGACACTTTCCAAAGAAGTAGATGGCGTGCAAACTACGCTTTCTTATGCGCAGGCATTTGAAGTTGTACCCTTGCGTAAAGGGGCGCTCAAAGGTGCTTCTCCAGAAGCGCTCAGTGCCTTCCGTCAAGAAATGGAAGAACTGCAAGGTGCCATGTCTGCGACGTCCTATATAATGGATAATAGCATGAAAAAAGTGAATGCGATGCAAGTGGCTCTGCAAAGAAGCCGCACTGAATCACCAGGATTGACCAGCAAATTGCACGACTTAAAGCAAAAACTGTATCAACTGCAAGAGAAAATGAATGGTAATCCAGCGAAGGATGAAATCGGAGAACGCTCGGACCCAACTATTCGCTCACGTATGTTTATCGGTTTCAGAGGCATGAGTACCACTTATGGTCCTACTCCTACTCATGAGGCCAGCGTTGCTATCGCGATGTCTGAGTTGCAGGCGATGAACGGGCAATTGGAAAAAATAAGTCAAGAAGATATTCCTGCGCTGGAAAAGGCCCTCGCCAAAACTGGCGCGCCTTGGATTGAAGGACAAGCTTTGCCGAAAGGCAAGTAGCTATAGCTCTGACTTCAGAAGTTTTCTCAGGCACATCCTGGGAAACTTCTGAAGTCTTTTTCTATCGATTCGATAGTTAAGCTAATATCTACTTCTCCAAGAATGGATGCACTGAAGAGCAGAGATTTGGAAAACCCAAATCTCTGCTCTTTAATTACATGTTGGCCACAAGCTCATGCTTGTATGCCGATTTTGGGTGCGAGCTCCAGCTCGCTGTAAGTAAAGATAGTACGTGTATGCTGTATCTCGGCGAGCAGGAGCTCGCAATCAAAAACCGCAATACTAGTGAAACTAGTAGCGAACATCCAATATTATATATCCAAGAATGGTAAAGTGGATAAAAGGAAATTTACCTAGTATCGACCAACTCACTTCTGAAGTCTTTTTCTATCGATCCAAATTGAGCCAATCCGGCAATTGATCCACGCCCTGTTTCTTATAACGCGCCAATACACTTTCCAACACTTTGGGGTCATACTCAAACCAATCCACCTGTCGCTTGATCTTCTTATGCTGATCAAAATAAAGCCAGATGGTAAATTCCATTCCCCAATCTGAATCGACCAATTCTCCGTAATAGTAAAAGGGATTTAGATGCCCCCTTGCTACCGCTGTACTATCTTCCACGACGATGCTTTCTATGGCGAGATGCTCCTGATCAGGGCTCAGCTTGTGAAAGCCAGTATCTGGCCAATTGTAAAACCGCTCGAATTGCCAGAGACTATCCAATTCTATGTGTAAAGCAATATCATGAAATTGCAGGTCGCTTCGATAGAAAGAAAGTAGTTTGTCCCAGTCCTTCCTTTGAGAGAAAGTTGCAAAGTAATCTTCCGTCGTTTGCCGGATACTCGTTTCGAAATCCGTTGTTTCATCAGAGACATCAGGAGAAGTACACCGTAATAGGAGTAGCGTAATCGTAAATAAGGATAGTCGTACCATAGGATGGAATGGATTAATTCAGGCTCACAATCTAAGCTTATCCAAGGAATAAATCGTTCGCGATGCAAGATTGTTGGTTCGACTTTTCACACCAAGCTAGAGGGAGCCTTTGGCGAGTGTTGGAGGATGAAATCAGACATGAGTTGTAAGGTTTTTTTCTTGGCTTGTAAATGGGGGGTATGACCACAGTTTTCTATGAGTATTGCTTCCGCATTAGATCCTATCTGGCTGGCCATATTAAAGAGGTGTTGTGCGCTTGCATATTGATCTTCTTTGCCTTGAAGGAGGAGGCAGGGGGCTTCTATTTTGGGGAGTAGGCTATTGATTTCCCAATCTGCAAAGTGGGGCGAAAGCCAGGTATCTGCCCAAGCATAGAAAAGGGTATCAGTCTTTTCGCCATGGTATTTCTGGAGTTTTTCTCGGAAGACGGTTTGTTGGTACTGTTCAATGGCATATTGTATTCCCCCAGCACCCGTCATTTCAACGTAGCTATGCGCCGCTGCGGTGATCACTGCCGTAGTCGGATAATGCGCCGCATAAATCAACGCAATAGATCCACCATCGCTATGCCCGATAAGAATAGGCTGGTCAATCTCAAACTGTTCAATGATCAGCCTTAGATCCACCAAAGCTTCCTCATGGAGATAATTTTTATCCCTTGGTTCTGTCTCTTATACACATCTGACGCTGCCGACGAAGAGGATAGTGTAGA
>CAJXUM010001007.1 GCA_913060855.1 uncultured Lewinella sp.
TGTATAAGAGACAGCCTATAAACATTATCAACTATTGCCATTCCACTATCTTTTACTTACATTTGGAAAAAGACGTAGAAGGTAATTGAGTCGGCTATCCCGTGTATTACTTTTAGCGTATAACCCACAAAATTCTTCATTTAAAAAAAATTGTTCGATTATGGATATTATGGACTTATTGCAGGGCCAAATTTCTGAAGGTGTGTTGGATCAACTTACCCAACAGATTGGAGCCTCTGATAAAAAACAAACTGCCGCTGCTACTGCGGGCATCATGAACACATTGGTTGGAGCGCTAGCAAAAAACGCTTCTAAGCCAGAAGGTGCTGCCGCTCTTAATAATGCATTGGAACGCGATCATGACGGAAGTGTACTCACCGACTTGATGGGCATGTTTTCTAATAAAACGACTCAAGTTGAGCAAGAAAATCCACGCGCTGTAAATGGCACAGGGATTTTGAAGCACATTCTAGGTGATCGCCAAGGTAATGCGATCGATATGGTAAGTAAATTGAGTGGCTTGGATTCTGGCAAGACCGGCAACTTGATGACCATGTTGGCACCTATGCTAATGGGCGCACTTGGACAAACCAAACGCCAGCAAGGCTTAGATGTAGGTGGATTAGCCAACCTATTGACGGGTACAGTTACTCAGCAGAAGCAACAAAATCCTACGATGGGATTAGTTACTCGATTTCTAGATAGTGATGGAGATGGAAGTATTGTGGATGATGTGGCTAATATCGGAATGAAAATGCTAGGTGGCCTTTTTGGCAGAAAGAAGTAGAAAATTACCAGTAAGGATCATTTAGGTGATTCTTAGGTAAAGACGATATAACAAAGAAGTCATTCCCTATCAGATAGCGTGCTTATATGGCAAAGATCTGCGAGTGGAATGACTCCTTTTTTTGTGTAGCCTCGAGAATGGCTGAGAAAGAGAACGTTGATTGACTACATAGGACTATCAGAGGGCATTTGATCCAAGATGTCCTAACGCGCACAAGAAAATTAGCCTGCACTACAGCTTACTAAGCTTCGGCACTCTGTTTTTTAGCTTCTTCTTTTTCTTGATCCTTCATCCCTTCTTTCAACTCGCTTTCAATCGTAGATCTAGCCGTGTTGAATTCACGAATGCCTTTACCAACTCCTTTCATCAACTCAGGAATTTTCTTTCCACCGAATAAAAGAAGGATCGCAAAAAACACAACGATCATCTCCGGTCCTAAAAAATTGAATAGCAATAAAGCTTTCATATTTCTATTATTTTATGATTTACAAAGGTAATAACTTCAAAACATAATGCTTGCTCAATTCTTACTTGAGCGGAAGATTTATGGCATTTTAATGCCAAACCTTTAGCAATAACGATATTTCGCAGGATTTACCCTACTTTTTCAAGCCTATTTCTCTCAATCGCTCATCTAAATATTCCCCCGCAGTAATGGGTTCATAAGCTAATGGGCGTGTCTCATCTACACATTTATCCAAACAGGTCAAATCCATATCTCCCTTTGGGTGTAAGAAAAAGGGAATAGATAAGCGCGGTAAATGCCATTCTGATTCTGGTGGATTAACTACTCGGTGCGTAGTAGACTTCAAGTAATTATTGGTTAAACGTTGGAGCATATCGCCTACATTGATCACAATCTCCTCTTCTTCGGGCATGATATCTACCCACTCCTCTTCCATATTAAATAACTGTAGCCCTCCTGCAGAGGCACCCACCAGCAATGTTATTAGATTGATGTCTTCGTGTTGTTCTGCTCGAATAGCCGACTCCGGAGCGACGGTAATCGGCGGATAATGAATGGCACGTAGGATGCTATTTCCTTCTTCAATTTTCTCGTCAAAGTAAGATTCGCCGAGTTCCAAGTGAACGGCTATAGCTCTCAAGAGCGCACCACCTGCTTTTTCAAAAGCGTGATACAGATCGATCCCCGTTTGGGTGAAGGCTGGCGCTTCTTTCACGTGGATATTGGGAGGATATAGATCTGCTTTCGGATGATCAGCTCCCACTTCCTGGCCTATTTGAAAAAATTCTTTTAGATCAGCTACTTCCGATTGTTTGGCATGTTCTGTACCGAAGGAGGTATACCCTCTTTGACCGGCTAAACTTTTTATTTCATATCCTCGCTTTGTCGCTACAGGCATCCCAAAGAAGCCTTTGGATTCTGCGTAAAATCTATCGATTAAATCCTTGGATATACCATGGTTGACCACGCCTACAAAGCCGATTTCGTGAAAAGCTCTTCCCAATTCAGCCACAAAGTCTTTTTGTTCCGCTGCCGTTCCTTCGGTGAATTTGGATAAGTCTACGACGGGTATAGTTCTTTTCCTCATATGATTTCTTTTATGGTTTGATGGTTACTAAAAATACAACAAAAAAAAGACTTCCTTCAGAATTATCGCCTAGGACGGAATTTTGATTCATCCAGCAGCTGCTGCGAATCCCGCAAATCAATCAATGATTGTATGCTCGTGTTTGGATGCTGCTGCATATAACGTTTAACAATTTGGAAGCCAATCCAGTTGCCAGCTCTCCCCGGTGTTTCTTCCGGCATATCTGACGGGCCAGTAGGGCTGTAGTCTATCAATTTTCGTATTTTTCTAAACTCACTAGAGTAAAGTAGATCATTTCCGACAAGATGAGACCAAAGATTGAACTCGTTCTCTCTTAGCCATTGGACTTGTGCTGGCTTCATTTCAAACAGAACTGTATCCTGGGCGTAGGGTAATAGGAGATCGCGAATATACAGTTTTTTGCCATTGTGGATCATTAAATCTAGTAACCTTTCGCCTGAGGGTTGTCCTACATGATCCTCTATAAGCGGCTGGATAGATTTGGATACTAAATGGTCTCGGTTATAGGTCCTTACCATGTAGTCCGAAAAATTCGGATTTTGTGGATTATACTTATAATAGGGGTACTTTTCACCCAAGAAGAAATCCAATCCAATGGCCAACGCCTGCTCTCCGTAGATAAAAGCGGCAATAGAATACTCAGAAATAAACGTGGTAAAATGTGGCAATTCTGACATAGGGAAATAATACTGATAAAACTGCATGGCTTGTTCCAGTTCTTCCTCTATGTCCGAAATATTGGTATATAGCTGATGCGTAGTATCGTACAAATGTACTAAGCCAGGATGCATGAGGAACCCTTTTACATATTCGGTATGTCCTTGCGGCGCTACCTTTGGGTCTTTGGATCCCAATACAAAGTTGAAGTAGACGTCACTAAATGCAGGATACTGTTGCTCTAATTGCGCCAAACCGGCCTCCAGTTGGCTGGTATCTAGCGAAAATAAAGCTTCTTCAAAGCGATCTATGGTAAGATCCACCGTGATATCTGTCTCTTATACACATCTCCGAGCCCACGAGACCGAGGCTGATCTCG
>CAJXUM010001008.1 GCA_913060855.1 uncultured Lewinella sp.
ACGAGATCAGCCTCGGTCTCGTGGGCTCGGAGATGTGTATAAGAGACAGAGGGAGCTGTTGGTGTACTGGCTTACAGTATTCCTGATTACAATCAGCCTGAAAAGTACCCTAACTCGATTCCTTTTAGGTCTATCTCTTTCAATAGTGAAGTAAAAGGCTGGGCGATCAATTTGTCCTTTGGCGCCCGGGAAGCGCTACTGAAGGCCCTCGAAACAGGTCCTTTGAAAGTAGTCGTGAATATTGAAACCAAGATCTATCCATCGGAAGAATTGACCCTAATCGCTGAAATACCAGGCCAAAAAGCAGCTGAAGAACGTTTTGTATTCAGCGCACATGTACAGGAACCTGGTGCCAATGATAATGCCTCAGGCGTTGGAACCCTTGCCGAAATGGCCAGGGTAGCCATCCAACTTCATCAAAAAAAGCAAATTAACCCACAGCGCACCATGACTTTCTTATGGGGAGATGAGATACGTTCTACTCGTCGCTATATCCAACAGGACAGCAATCGAGCGAAAGGAATCAAATGGGGAGTTAGCCTGGATATGGTCGGAGAAGACACGGAAAAGACCGGAGGTACATTCCTGATCGAGAAGATGCCAGACCCGTCCGCTATCTGGACCAGAGGGGACGATAAACATTCGGAATGGGGCGCTACGAAAGTGGGTAAAGAAGACCTCAATCCTCACTATTTCAATGATTTCATCGAGTATGTTTGCCGCACACACGCCAAGCAATATCCTTGGACCGTCAATACCAATCCTTTTGAAGGCGGCAGTGATCATCAACCTTTTTTAAATGCCGAGATTCCAGGTTTGCTATTTTGGCATTTCACGGATGTCTTCTATCATACGGATGCGGACCGAATCGATAAGGTCTCGCCCCAAACACTCTTCAATGTGGGGACTAGTGCCTTAGCCAGCGCCCTTGTACTTAGCGAAGGTGGCGAAGCTATTGCCTTAGAGGTCAATAGCATTTTAAAAACGGCTAGTATAAAGCGCTTGAAGGGAGAAATCCAATTATCTTTGGACGCGGTCAAGTCAGGAGAATCCGTAGCGGAACAACAAGACATCCTCGCCACTTGGAAGCAATGGTATACAGAAAGTATTCCGACCCTCAGTGATATATTATTGGAAGCCCCGACCGCTGCATTTCTAAAACAATCGAAAGCCACGACTAATAAAGTCAGCAAAATAACTAAAAGTGGTATGACCGCTTTGAAATCATCCGCTAAGAAAAATTAAGCTTACAATCCAAAATGGCAACTAGCAAGACGGTACTCATTACAGGCGGATCGAGCGGCATTGGCTACGAGATGTCCATTTACTTTGGTCAGGCGGGGTATCGTATCCTTTGGATATCAAAGCCCCCGGACGAACTAGGGCAGGCAGCCGATAAGTTACGGGCTATCTTTCCCGATCTAGAATTGCATACCCTTTGTAAGGATTTATCCGCGCCCAAAGCAGCTCAGGAAGCTTACGAATGGGCCAAGCAGATCGCTACTATTGATGTATTGATCAATAATGCAGGCTTTGGCACTTATGGTTTCTTACCGACTATTGAGATGGAAGAAGAACTAGCCATGATCCGACTCAATGTGCTGACCGTGTACCAATTAACGCGTTTGTTTTTAGATGATATGATGGCTCGTGACGCAGGTACGATCATTAATATCAGTTCTAATTCTTCTTTTCAGCCGGTAGCGAGAATGATTACTTATGCCTCTACCAAGGCTTTTATTACTCATTTTTCTCGCGGCTTGCAGGAAGAATTAGACCTTCAGGGTTCCAAGGTTCGGGTAATGACGGTCTGTCCCTCTGCTATACAAGATACTCCTTTTTCGAAGGATATGAGAGGGGTTAAAACGTTTAATGGCCTTGCCTATACCACAGCGGCAGAGGTAGCGAAAGACGTCTGGGATGGCTTCGAAAAAGGTAAGACTTTTCAAGTTACTGGAACCAAAATGCGGTTTTTCTACGCGATCCGTCGATTGGTCCCCTATTCTCTCCAACAATACCTTACGCGTAAAGAGACGGAATGGGTGGACTAAACGCCCTCAACAATAGAGAAGCAGATAATGACTAAAACGCCCTGCTTCCCTGCTTCCCAGATCGCTTCAATCTCAGGATATACCATTAGACAAAAGAGGCTAGAGGCCAGATGAGAGATCGGCTAGGTATAAGCCAGAAGGTGCACTCCAGCAGCCTCTTCCCCCTGTCTTTGCAGGCAGGCAGGTTGCTTCTGTCTTCTAAATGTCAGAAGTATGGTCTCAGGATAAAATGAACGCTTATCTCGCTGACAACAGATCTTGCATCAGTTCAATGGTCTGCAAATAGTACCGATTATTAGCGACTAGAATGATCTCCCGATTACCTACTTGAATGGATTTCATATCCTTTGCATCATGAGGAGCAAAAAAGCCACTTTCGGCCAGCGGCACCGCTACGAAGTCACCCTCTCCGTTCCCCCTGAGAAACAGTCCATAACTGGCATCATTACGAGGTGTTTCAATTTCTGATTGATACAAATTTCCGGAGATCAACAGGTCTTTATGCCCATCAAGATCGTAGTCCTTGATCAGGATATTATTGATAGAGGATACCTGAGCCAAAGGCGGCAGCGGTCTGAAATCAAAGCTACCATTGCCAAGGTTCTCGATATAAGCGGAAGCAAATGTTTTAGCTTGATAATTCAAGGCTGTACCAAGCGTTTTCCCATATATTTCCCCTAAATTTGATCCGCCAAACTTCTCATAGGTGTCAAACTTGTTGCTTAAAGAGGGAATCTGTTGCGTAGAGCAATCTTTGCCTCGCACCGGAAAAGCGACTCCGTGTTCGTAGTAACTCAAGACGATATCCAGGCTGCCATTATCGTCAAAATCATAGCTATACACCTCGAAAGGTTCATCTGCAGTAGCTTTGTATTTGTAATTTTTCCCGAGGTTGCCGACCACTAAATCCTCATCTCCATCCCCATCTATATCAGCAGCTTTTACTTCGTAATACCATCCATTAGAATTCTCCAATCCTGTTATATCTTGCTTTTCAAAGGCACCTTTAGCACCTTGGGCAAACATCGTTACCGGCATCCATTCTCCTACAACAACCAAATCATCCATTCCATCCTGATCCTGGTCGATCCAGCAAGCCGCTGTAACCATCCCCAGCTCATTTAGGCCGGGAGCCCTTGCTGTTGTTACGTCTACCAACTTCCCGCCCTGGTTTTCGAGCAGGTAGCTATTGGCTGGATTAGGATATTTTCCGGGGACTAATCTTCCTCCAACAAACAAGTCCATGTCGCCGTCTTGGTCAAAATCATTTGGGCTTACACAAGAACCGCTGGCTAAATACTGTCTCTTATACACATCTGACGCTGCCGACGAAGAGGATAGTGTAG
>CAJXUM010001009.1 GCA_913060855.1 uncultured Lewinella sp.
GGTCTCGTGGGCTCGGAGATGTGTATAAGAGACAGCTATAAAAGAGATGACCTCTTGTATCCTATAGCCATTGATAAAATCAAAGAAGGATTTGTTGAAGTGTTCGTTGAGTAATTGAGACAATTGGTAGGGAGGGACATGCAGCTCTTTGGCCAGACTTCTAAGTGTTAGCTCATTGTTGAGATGTGGTTTTTCGGTGAGCATGTGGTTGAGAAGTTGCTGTTTTAGTTGTTTTGCCTTTAGTGGTGTTAAAGCGGATTTTTCATATTTTTTAGCACTAGTGATAGGAAGGGAAGGAGGGTTAATTTTCCCAAAAACACTTTCCTGGCGAAAACTCTTGAAGCTTATGGTGTATACAATAGCAACCATGGGGAAAATATAAATGAAATCTAATTCTCGGATATATAATCCTAAGTAGGGCGAAAGCAATAGGAACAATAAGGTAGCCACTACAAAGAAAGTAAGCCAAACTAAAAGTTGGCGAAGCCATGAAAGTGTATGGGCTTCTAATTTGGCCAGGTGTTCTTGCAAAGTACTTTCATAGGTCTTCAATTCCCGCTGTGCTTTGATCAAATACAAGCTCAGTTGGATAAATTGAAATGGAAATAAAAATAGATAGAAAAAATACCAGCCATTGTATTCTAGATCGGGGTGTCGTAGAAAGACTAGTAGCCCATAGTTGATGGCGTGCGGATGCAGTTGCCAAGCAAAGAAAGCAGGTAGAACAACCACAAAGAGTAAAAAAGGGAGGAAATGCCAGAAGTATTCCTTACGCCAAGTGAAGCGAGGTTCACGTAGTGCTCTTTGGTAGAATAGGATGAGTGGCCCTATGGCAAGCCAAGCTCCAAAGCGCGTACCATAAAAAACAGGTACTGGAATAGAAACGACCCCTCTAATGGCCAGAAACTCCAATTGGAGCCAAACCAACATTAATACCAAGCCCCCTAGCAGTGCACTAGCTGCTTTGTTCTCATTGAAGAAACGGAAACAGAGGATTAATAGTAAGCAGCCTTGCGCTACTCCCGCAATGATAAAGATATCCAGTAGGTCGATGGAAAAAGTTGGCAAAGCAGCGGTTTTTTTCCTGGACGGTTAAAAAATTACCGGAGAACTGAAACCTTATGGCGTCTTTTTTAGCTGTTCTTTTAAAGCAAATAATTCATCCCGAAATTGAGCGGCAGAAATAAAGTCCAAATCTTTTGCGGCCTTCTTCATTTTGCGCTGAGTCAGTTCGATCATTTTGTCAATTTGCTCCCGCGTTAAATACCCGATGAGCGGATCGGCGGCCAGGCTAGGCGTGTTATCCTCAATATAAGCATTGGCCTGTCTACCCCCTCGGATATCCAGGATGGATTCTTGATTGAGTATCTCTTCCCTGGACTTGGTCACCGTTCTAGGCGTAATACCATGCTTCTCATTATAAGCCATTTGTACGGCACGACGACGATTGGTTTCTTCTATCGTACGTCTCATCGAATCCGTGGTTTTATCGGCATAAAAGATAACCTTTCCGTTGACGTTACGGGCAGCGCGCCCCGCCGTCTGGGTTAAGGATCGATCATTTCGAAGAAACCCTTCTTTATCTGCATCAATGATAGCTACCAAGGAGACTTCAGGTAAGTCAAGCCCTTCCCGTAACAAGTTGACCCCCACCAATACATCGAAGCCCCCTAGTCTCAAGTCGCGCAATATTTCCACTCGTTCCATTGTATCTACCTCAGAGTGAATATAGCGTACCCTTATGTTAAGCTTGGTCAAATATTTGGTGAGTTCTTCGGCCATTCGTTTGGTCAATGTAGTGACCAATATGCGTTCGTTTTTCTTGATTCTTTCATCCACTTCCTCTAGGAGGTCATCGATTTGGTTTAAACTTGGCCGCACATCAATCGGGGGATCGAGTAAGCCCGTAGGGCGGATTAATTGTTCCACGATGAGTCCAGCGGTTTGTTCCAGTTCATAATTACTCGGAGTCGCACTTACGAATATGGTTTGATGGACCACGCTTTCAAATTCTGTGAAATTCAGGGGTCTATTATCCATGGCGGATGGAAGCCGGAAGCCAAAATTAACTAGACTCAATTTTCTAGCCCGGTCACCACCATACATCCCTCGCACCTGCGGTAAGGTAACATGGCTTTCATCAACGACGAGTAAGAAATCATCTGGGAAATAATCTAATAAACAGAAAGGGCGGGTTCCTTGCCGACGACCGTCGAAGAAACGAGAATAGTTTTCTACCCCATTACAATAACCCAATTCTCGGATCATTTCTAGATCGAAGGTGGTCCGTTCACGTATCCGTTTGGCTTCTAAATGTCTCCTTTCTCGTTCGAAGTATTTCTCTTGCTCATGTAGTTCATCCTCAATTTCTTTAATAATCTCATTCATACGTTCCTTGGGCGCGACATAGAGATTAGCAGGGAATATCGCCGCGGTCTCCATGCTTTCGATGCGTTTTCCCGATTCTATTTCCAAACGCTCAATCTCCTCAATTTCATCCCCGAAGAAAGTAATTCGATAACCATAATCTACATAAGGTAGGTTGATATCAACGGTGTCCCCTCGTACACGAAAAGTAGCTCTCCTAAAGTCTGTTTCTGTTCGAGAATAAAGGCTTTCTACCAAACTATACAAAAAGTTATTGCGCGAAAGACTTTGCCCTTTTTGGATGCGGATGATACTACTTTTGTAGTCTTCCGGGTTTCCCATACCATAAATACAAGAGACAGAAGCCACAATGATAATATCTCTTCGGCCAGACAATAGGGAAGAAGTGGCCCTTAGGCGTAACTTATCCACCTCTTCATTAATCTGAAGGTCTTTTTCTATGAAAGTATCCGTAACAGAAATGTAAGCCTCAGGTTGATAATAGTCATAGTAGGACACAAAGTACTCCACCGCATTATTAGGGAAAAAGGATTTGAATTCCCCATACAATTGGGCTGTCAGTGTCTTATTATGAGTGAGGATGAGGGTTGGGCGGTTAAGCTGGGCAATAGCATTAGCAATGGTAAAGGTTTTACCTGAACCCGTTACACCCAACAAAACTTGGGCCTTATCGCCAGCTTCTACACCTTGTACCAACTGTTTGATTGCCTGGGGTTGATCCCCAGTCGGCTTAAAAGGAGAAATGAGTTCAAAGCTCAAAGTATGTTATTTTAACGTGAAGTCTAAAAAGACAAAAGATATAACAAAATTTCTCCTGCTGTAGTTCTTGATCTAAAATGAAAGTTAGGTAAGATTGTTTAGAAGAGGTTGATAAGCATTTTTTTTTATCAACCTCTTCTGACGGAGAGAAGCCTCTAAGAGACCAAAGCCCCTTCTAATTCTCGGTTGACATAGTACATATCCTGTCTCTTATACACATCTCCGAGCCCACGAGACCGAGGCTGATC
>CAJXUM010001010.1 GCA_913060855.1 uncultured Lewinella sp.
CGAGATCAGCCTCGGTCTCGTGGGCTCGGAGATGTGTATAAGAGACAGACCTAAAGTAGCTGTGGATAATTTGGACTTTCCAGCCTTCATCCATATAAAATTTTAAGCTTAGTTGGTGCGTATTTACTGGCTAACTAGCTTAAAAGATGGCCTTACTAATTCTTGTGCCAATTATTTTAAACCTGCCTTTGGTAAATAGAGGAAAAAAATTTACCTTTGCATTCGCTTTTGACGGGGGGGTGCCCTCTGTTCACCTCAAACGGGGTGCTAAGCGAGCGTTAATTAATTGAATTATAATTGTAAATGCGAACGTATGCCAACCATTAATCAGCTCGTACGTAAGGGCCGGACGCAGGTAATAACAAAGAGCAAGTCTAGAGCTTTGGACTCATGTCCTCAGAAGCGCGGTGTTTGCACAAGGGTATATACTACTACCCCAAAGAAACCTAACTCTGCTTTGCGTAAGGTAGCAAAGGTTCGTCTGACAAATGGCATTGAGGTGATCGCTTACATTCCAGGAGAAGGCCACAACTTACAGGAGCACTCAATCGTATTGATTCGAGGAGGTCGTGTAAAGGACTTACCAGGTGTGCGTTATACGATTGTTCGTGGCGCATTGGATACTGCTGGAGTAGGTGATCGTAAAAAGAGCCGTTCTAAGTACGGAGCTAAGAGACCTAAGTAGTAATTATGTTTCAATAATTGTAGGTGTTCCTACGGAAACCTCTAATTAAGAGAAATGAGAAAAAGAAAACCAAAGTTAAGAATTGCTCAGCCGGATCCACGATACAGTGATCCTTTAGTTACCCAATTTGTCAACAATATGATGTGGCAGGGTAAAAAAAGTACGGCTTTTCGTATCTTTTATGATGCGATGGACCTTATTAAGGACCGTACCAAACAGGATGAACATGGTATCTGGAAAAAGGCTTTAAATAACGCCATGCCTCAAGTTGAGGTACGTAGCCGCCGAATCGGTGGTGCTACTTTTCAAATCCCAACGGAGATTCGCCCAAAGCGTAAAATCTCTATTGGTATGAAATGGTTGATTAAGTTTGCCAGAAGCCGTAGTGGTAAAGGAATGGCCGAGAAATTGGCCTCAGAGCTAATAGCGGCTAGTAAAGGTGAAGGTGCTGCTGTGAAGCGTAAGGAAGATACGCACAAAATGGCGGAATCAAACAGAGCCTTTGCTCACTTTAGAGTGTAATTCATTACACCCTAGATATTTGAAACTTTCTATTTAACTTTTAAATTCCTTAAAGGAGTATATTATGGCACAAGATCTCAAATATACCAGAAACATTGGGATTGCTGCTCACATTGATGCGGGTAAGACTACAACAACTGAGCGTATTCTATATTATACCGGTATGAGCCATAAGATCGGAGAGGTTCATGATGGTGCTGCCACCATGGACTGGATGGAGCAAGAGCAGGAAAGAGGTATTACGATTACATCGGCTGCTACTAAGACTAGCTGGGAGTGGAAGGATGAAGAGTACACGGTAAACATTATCGATACTCCTGGTCACGTTGACTTCACAGTAGAGGTAGAGCGTTCATTACGTATATTGGACGGTGTAGTTGCATTGTTCTGTGCTGTATCTGGTGTAGAGCCTCAGTCTGAAACAGTTTGGCGTCAAGCTGATCGATATAAAGTACCTAGAATTGGATTCGTTAATAAAATGGATCGTTCTGGTGCTGACTTCTTTAATGTTGTTAACGATGTTAAAGAAAAATTAGGAGCTAATCCAGTGCCTTTGCAAGTACCTATTGGTGCTGAGGAGACATTCAAAGGAGTGGTCGACCTGATTACTAACCAGGCTATCGTGTGGAATGAGAATGATATGGGTATGACTTTCGAAGTCATCGAAATTCCTGAGGATCTGGTAGACACAGTAGCTGAGTACAGAGAGAAGTTGTTGGAAGCAGTAGCTGAATACGACGAATCTTTGATGGAGAAATACTTTGAAGATCCGGAATCTATCTCTGCAGATGAAATTCGTGCAGCTATCCGCGCAGCGGTGATTGACATGAGTATCATTCCAATGATGTGTGGTTCTGCCTTCAAAAACAAAGGCGTTCAAGCTGCACTAGATGCAGTATGTTCATTCTTACCTTCTCCACAAGATATCGAGGCGATCGAAGGAACGGATCCAAATACAGATGAGCCTATTACACGACAACCAAATAATGACGAACCATTTGCGGCTTTAGCATTCAAAATTGCTACTGATCCTTTTGTAGGTCGTTTGGCTTTCTTCCGTGTTTACTCAGGTACATTGGATGCAGGTTCTTATGTCTTGAACACTCGTTCAGGTAAAAAAGAGCGTATTTCTCGATTGTACCAAATGCACTCCAACAAGCAAAATGCTGTTAGTGGTGTACAAGCAGGAGACATCGCAGCTGCCGTAGGTTTCAAAGACCTTCGTACAGGAGATACAATCTGTGACTTAGCTCACCCGATTGTATTGGAAAGTATGACTTTCCCTGAGCCTGTAATTGGTGTTGCTGTTGAGCCTAAGTCTCAAAAAGACCTTGATAAGTTGGGTATGGCCTTGGCCAAATTGGCTGAAGAGGATCCTACCTTCCGTGTAAGATATGATGAGGATACCAACCAAACCGTGATTAGCGGAATGGGTGAGCTTCACTTGGAAATCATTGTGGATCGTTTGAGAAGAGAGTTCAAAGTAGAATGTAACCAAGGTGAACCTCAAGTGAATTACAAAGAAGCACTTACCAAAACAATTAGTCACCGTGAACGCTTGAAAAAGCAAACGGGTGGTTCTGGTTTGTTTGCCGATATGGAATTCGAATTAGGCCCTGCTTCTGAAGAGTTCTTGGAAAGCGATGACTACAAAAACGGAAAAACCAAACTAGAATTCGTTTGGGGAATCGTAGGTGGAGCTATCGACAAGAATTACACCAAGCCTATCAAAGACGGATTCACAGCGATGATGTCTAACGGAATCTTGGCAGGATACAACATCGACAGCATGAGAGTGCGTGTTTATGACGGATCTATGCACGCAGTGGATTCTAAGCCTATTGCTTTCGAACTTTGTGCGAAAGAAGGCTTCAAAGTTGCTGCTAGACAGGCAAAGTCTGTTTTACTAGAGCCAATCATGAAACTAGAGGTGGTAACACCCGAGGAGTATGTAGGTTCTGTAATTGGTGACCTCAACCGCCGTCGTGGTTTGCCAAAAGGACAAGAGGCGCGTACTGGTGGAGCTGTAGGAGTTCAAGCCGATGTACCTTTGTCTGAAATGTTCGGTTATGTTACTTCTCTTCGTACGATTACTTCTGGTCGTGCAAATTCTACAATGGAGTTCTCGCACTATGCAGCCTGTCTCTTATACACATCTGACGCTGCCGACGAAGAGGATAGTGTAGAT
>CAJXUM010001011.1 GCA_913060855.1 uncultured Lewinella sp.
CTACACTATCCTCTTCGTCGGCAGCGTCAGATGTGTATAAGAGACAGCATTTAGTAGCATTAGAAGGATTTGTGGCAAGCAATAACTATAATGGTGCAAGTCTTTACCTGGAACGACGTACTGTTCCCTACGATATCCGAATACGATTCATTGATTTTTTGATGAAAGGAGCTATGCAAAAAGGAGTTAGTACTTACAATCCGGCAGCGCTTGGATTATCTATTATCCTGGAAAGGGGAGATGTAATTCCTTCTATCGCGGCGTCAATAATGGACCTGTTAGAGAAAGATTCTACGGTATCTTACTTATACCCTAAACTAGCAGAACTAGACTTTAAGGCCAGCCTACCATTCATCGCAAATAAGTTTTCAAAGGAGGATAAAGATAGGCTGAGTTTGACTAAGTGGTATGCTGCTATTGCCCTCGCTATTTGGGAAAAAGAAGAGGCGATTACTTTCATTTTGGAAACCTGCAAAAATCAGATGATTTCGGATCGCAGAGCAATCTTTCAGGGACTATTGCCAGGAATAAGGAACCTGAAACGAAGAGCAATTACGGAGTTCATTATTAGCGAATTCGTTCTCAGTGATATTTGTTATGATTATAATGATCCTGGAGTAGTACCATGGTGTGAAACCGATATCGCTATGCAAATTGATGTCATTCAAGAATTTAATCAGTTCTTGGCCCATTTTAAGGAAGGCACAAAGCCCGGAAACGAAGAGGTTAGAGATTGGTTTCAAGCGAACAAAGAATGGCATTATGTAGATCATCAAAAATGAAAAAAACAATCTATCTCTACCTCCTATTCATAAGCTGTAATTCGCAACTACCACCGCTGAATAATCTATTTGAATGCCCAACACCCATCAGCTATAGAACAGCTTTAAAAAGCGAACTGGTACATTATCCCGATGATGTAATACTGTTAGGGCATAAGTCCTTTGATGAGACAGATTATATATTCCAATTTGATGAAAAGGGAGCCAAATTCATTAATACGAATATTATAATTACTAAAAAGTATGATGCTTTCCATCTGGATTCGCTAGCTGATCTACTTTCAAAATATAGCTGCGTTTTACAAGGGTTCGATACCATTAGTGCTAACTTTTTTAGGTTTCAATTGATAAATGACAAGGCTTGTACATTTAACTGCCACCTGAGCATCGGCGATTCGACCTTGTTAAATTGTAGCTACAGCTTCTAGATACATTCTTTATTAGCCTTACTGAGAAGATACCATCCTCGAATGGTTCAAGAATAATCGAAAACTGTTGATTAATCGAGATGTTTTTTGAGAGAGAGGGCGTGGGAAAGACTTCAGAAGTTTTCTGTGCCAGGCCATGGGAAATTGCTGAAGTCTAAGTCGAGGCATTCGAGACAAAAGCTAATAGCTTGGCTCAAAGAAATAACATACAAAAATAGGTTTGGAGTGTAATACTAACTTCCGGATCAGGTTTCGATAGGTACTTAATTCAAACAGAATAATAATGATAAGAATATGGATATTTATATTGTTAAATATCATTCTAATTATCACTGATATCAGATATTTAACTGAGGATACAGTTAAAAGCCCTGATACTTATGCTCTTACTGTTTCCTTATTGATATTTAAGCTTTTAGTTATTGGCACTTTAGCAGTTGTTTTTCTGAAAAAAACAGCCCAACTTAAAAAGATATTCCTCTACCTTGTCATAGTGGAAGTACTTATTTTTGCCTGGGTCTTTTTCTCTTTTTTTCAATCCCTCTCCAGTGGAGGTTGGGTAGGTTAATTATTAGATTTCAGCAGTTTTCTCTGTCATGCCAAGGGAAACTTCAGAAGTCTAAGCGCGCCCTGTTTTAGTAAATAAGCAATGCTAACTCCCCAAAACCTCCACCCCTCGCTTCCACACCCGCATCCTCACTTTTAAGTCTGAAATGTCCTCATGAGGCTTTCCCGGAACTAGGATGAAATTGGCCATGCTATTGGGATGCAGCAAGCCAAAATCGGGTAGAGCAAATTGCTGGTAAATGTTCGTAGTAGCAGCCTTCAAGACGGCTAGATCAGGGATGCCGCAGGCTTTCAGGAGGATTAATTCCTCATACAATTGAGTCGTATAATTGAGCTGATAATTAGGGGCGTCGGTGCCGGCCAAGATTGGAATGCCAGCAGTATAGGCCTTGCGGACTTCCGCTTGTACTTGAGGGAAAGATAAATAGCGGTCCGCGTAGCCATTTTGCGCAGCGCTTTCAATGACTTTTTGAATTACCGATAGGGTAGGGATGATAAAGAGATGATTGTTGCGGAAGGATATCAAGGCGCTAGCATCTGCAATAGCCCCTTGGCGATACCAAATATGGGCCAGGCCGTCTACTTGGTGGTTGGCCAAATCCAAGGCATCGGATAGGGTAGAGATATGCCCGACTACTTTTTTATCCTGCTGATGGGCTGCTTGTACGATATCACCAAGCTGTTGCGGGGAGAGCTTCTCCATGCTGTGCTCTTGGGTGAGCTTGATGTAATCAGCGCCTGCGGCGATGCGGTCATTGACAAATTGCTTAGCAGATAAATCATCATCAATAGTCGGTATGCTTACCCGAAATTGTGTGCCATGGCCACCGGGCACGGTAGCGCCAACATTCGAGGAATAAAACCTAGCGTAAGAAAGCGAATCATTAAACTGGCGGAGCGCATTGGCTCGATTGTCGGTACTGAACATATCCATGAGGGCAAATACCCCATGCTGCAAAGCCGCTTTCAGGTTTTCGCCTTCCCTGACGTGTACATGTGCATTGATCAAGGGAGGAATAATGGTCATGCCCTTCCCATCAATAATTTGAGCTCCGCTATAACGCTTCTTCTTTGGACTGATACCAATGATCACACTATCTAAAAAAACGAAATTGACGTTTTCATGCAAGCTTTCTCCGTCAAAAACGGTCACATCTTGTATCAGGACATAAGGTTTGTGAGAACAAGCACTCAAAGCGACGAGTAGAAATAATCCGATTAATTTTTTCACAGCTTCTATGTTTATAAATCTGGAGAATAGCTATAAGGTGCTATCGACTTGCCCATACCGCACGATCCAAACGATAAACGAGGCAATGATCCTCCCCGAATATCTTTTTTTCCTGAAACTGGAACCCCAGACGCTCATAAAAGCGATGAGCTTTGACATTACTTTCCAAGGGATCAATGAGCACGGCGGTTACCAACGGATCGTTAAAGCAACGCTTCAAGGCCAATTGCATCATGATAGTCCCGTATCCTTTTCCAAGATCCTCTTCTTCGCCAATCCATATATCAATCGCGCGTAGATGCGGAGCAACCTGGCCCCAGTAATGGCTTTCTTCTTCCTTCGGGTCTATAATTTGCAAGAAACCAATAGGCTGTCTCTTATACACAT
>CAJXUM010001012.1 GCA_913060855.1 uncultured Lewinella sp.
ATCTACACTATCCTCTTCGTCGGCAGCGTCAGATGTGTATAAGAGACAGCAATTCCACAACGCAAGCGTTCGTTGAAATGTACCATCGAGGCCAGTACCATATATCCGCCATAAGAGCCGCCCATGACCGCAATACGCTGATGATCTAATTCGGGTTGCTTTTCTACCCAATCGATCAACTTGCCGATGTCTTGTACCGAATCTTCTCGTTTATACCCATTATCTAAAGCCAGGAAAGCTTTTCCATAACCGGAAGAGCCCCGCACATTGGGTGCAATAATGGCTAAGCCTAACTCTTTCAGGTAAAACTGAAAAACAGGGGAAAAGAAGGGTCGAAATTGGCTTTCGGGACCGCCATGGATATAGATGAGTACCGGATATTTCTTTTTCGGTACCGGAGGTTTAAAGTAAAAGGCTGAGATATTCCTGGGTTCATTATCAACCTCATCAAAAGTTGGATAATTGATAAGCGTTGGAGCGACCAGCTCTTGTTCCGCTAAGTCTCCCATCTCACTGTGGGTCCATCGATCTAGGGATTGGCTGGCGGCATGCCAGACAAACACATCTGAAGGAGAAGTAGCCGTATTCAGTGAAAAAGCCAGGCGAGCGTCTGTAGGATGCCAACTTAGTCCAGCGATTAGGCCCTGCGGAACCTGATCCACGATCGTCAACTCAAAAGTTGCCGTGTCCATCAAGTACAAGCAACTATAACCATACTCGTTGGTAGTAAAAGCTAAGGTGTTCCCATCACTGGAGAGGCTAAGCGCTTCGATATCCCAATGCAAGTCGGGAAAAAGTACCCGCTGCTCACCCGTTACCCAATCCATACAATACAATTGCAAGAATTGACTAGAAGCATTACAGGTATAAAACAGGCAGTTGGATTTGAGTGACCAAGCGGCATTCCGGCAACTGATATCTGCTCGTTCGGGATACGCTGGCGTCAGTTCTTTGCTGACTGTATCAAAAATAAAAAGTCGACTATCTTCAATAGAAATATAACGAATAAAGGCCAAGTAACGATCATCTCGCGACCAACTCAAGGGATACCAGTAACCATCTTTACTAAAGAGTACTTCATTTTTTGATGGCTCTTCCGGATAACATAGCACCGGATTCATATCCGCCCCGTTTTCCGAAGTCGTGGTATAGACTAGGCATTCCCCACTATTACACCATAGGGGATAGTCACTCTTAGTTAATCCATTGGTTAGTAGACAGTAAGACTCCGCATCCATATCAAATAGATAGAGCTGAAAAGCTTCATCGCCTCCTTCATCCTTCGAGAATACAAACTGTCTTTTATTAGCGTGTGGCCTTACTTTTGCATTAATGATAGGTTCTGAAAAAAAGGTAAGCTGGTCCAAAGCAGCCGCTGGGTTTTGTACCGCATGGATTTGAGCGGCATCACCAGAACGCGTACTAACTAGCAATCCTTCCTCATTGGCAAGCCAGTCCAAGAACTGGGCTTCCTTGGTATTATGATACTCCTGGAGTCTTTGTTCGACAATGGGCGGTATTTCAGGTATGCCTTCGGTTATAAGGTTGCCATTTTTCCGCTTTTCCATCTTAACCGTCATTGGGCATTAACGTTTTTATTCTTTGATGAGTTTGACGTTTTGATGTAACTGACCTGAAAAAAGCTGTAATATATATATACCTTTTGCTAATTCATACAATGCCAGTTCTTTTTTGTTCCAATTTCCAGGCAAATCTCTCCATTTTTTTCGAATTACTTCTCTTCCATCTATCGAAATTAGTCGAAAATCACTCGGAATGGCAGCAGATGAGCTTAATTCTATGGTAACAGCTTCCCGAAATGGATTGGGATAAACGCTAGAAATTAGCTCCTCATCCATGAAATTTGTACTGGATACACAATTAGGGAAATTGGGATCATAGGTGATGGTCTGGCTAAAGGTCGCAAAACATCCTGTGGTATTATCCGTCACCATCAGGGCATAAGTGGCGGTAGAATCGATACAATAACTAAATCCACTTGCTCCAGGAATAGGTTCTCCATTTACTTCCCAAGTGATCGTACTATTTTCGGGCAAACCATCTGGGTTAAAAACACTCAAGGTGTTGTTTTCTACCGCGTAGGCAATACCACTTGGAATCACCCCAAAAGAAGCTTCTTCAATTACTGATACACTGCTGCAACCCGCTGAGGAGGTATACCTTGCCCAATAGGATCCATTTTCAGTAATATTTAGGCTGGTAGCCATTTCTTCGAAAAGCGTAGTGCTATCCTGCACCCATTGCAAACCATCTTGGAAGTTGGTAACCTCGAGTCGAACGGTATCACCTTCACAAAGTGGAAAAGCATCAACCCTTTCCACTATCGGGGCGTCTGGCTGTGCATAGACGAAAACCGTATCTTTAGATTGTATCGTTTCGATAGGATTTATAATGGTCAGGCTAATCGATAAGTCTTCTCCGTCAGAAAGTTCTCCAGTAGTCGTTTGGGTAAAATTCACCACTCCGCATACGTCATCTGCCCCACCAATTCCGCTATCTTCATCAGTAACTCT
Source organism: uncultured Lewinella sp. (assembly GCA_913060855.1). Lineage (GTDB taxonomy): Bacteria > Bacteroidota > Bacteroidia > Chitinophagales > Saprospiraceae > DT-111. The sequence continues at coordinate 2,535 of CAJXUM010001012.1, forward strand.
TAGGCTGTAATTCCCAATATCCTCTATCGGAAGGACCAATTCGAAAGTGAGTGGAACTTGTGCATTATTAATGACATCTGAAGTATAAATACTAGTCCCATTGGGTTCTAGCACGTCAATTTTCAAGTCAGGTCGACCGCCAAGAATATCATTGCAGGTCGTACTTTCGATGACTACCTTCGTCAAAATAAAACCTGTCGTATCAATTACCGCTTCATAATTCACCTCATAAATTCCCGGCTCATCATAAGTCAATGGCGCTGGGTTTTCTGCTTCACTGACCAAACCGTTACCAAAATCCCAGCGGTAGGAATAACCTTCTACCTCATTGGAAAGAATGGTGTTGATAAAAGTTACATCTACATCCCCACATCCTACATTATTAATCATCCGAAATCCATCCGTAGCGGTTACGCTGGGTTGAATCAATAAGGGGAATGAAAAAGAGGTACGTTGCGAAAGGATCACAACTTGGGCATCCAGGATTACCTCCACCATATATAAGCCTGGAATCAAAGGGGTACCACATATTTTCACGCAACCATCCGTTTCTTCACTCGTGTCAAATTCGCGCATATTGGCTTCCCAGCTTAGGCCAGGAGGTAAATTGGTCACCGATACAATGTCCAGACTGGAAATAGGTAGATTGGGCGGTGTGGTAGAGTCGATGGAAGCTACCGGCGTCGTTGTTTTAGGTAACCTGAAGCTCAAATCTCGATCGTAATAAACATTCGCCTGTCCAGATGGAGCATCGGTCAAAAAGATCGTGTCTTCGACCAAATCTGCAGGTAAGGTAATGATACAATCGGGACCTGTCTCTTATACACATCTCCGAGCCCACGAGACCGAGGCTGATCTCG
>CAJXUM010001013.1 GCA_913060855.1 uncultured Lewinella sp.
GAGATCAGCCTCGGTCTCGTGGGCTCGGAGATGTGTATAAGAGACAGCTACTTGAGTATTTGGGAAGACATTTAGAAAATCCGTTTGAAAATCATCCGAATGACACACCAATAGATGCACTTTCCAGAACAATAGAAATAAATCTGCGAGAAGTATTAGGAGAGTCAGATTTACCACCAAAAATAGAACCTATGGAAGGGAAATATTTATTATAAAAAAATGTAAAAATATCAAGATGAGCAAAGCAAAAATAGCTGATAGAAAACCTATCAAAGTAGAAGTGAAAAAAGGAGAAGACCAGTATTGGTGTGCCTGCGGTTTAAGTAACAAGCAACCTTATTGTGATGGCTCACACCGCACTACCGATATTACACCTGTAAAATTTACCCCAGAAGAGACTGGTGATGCCTACTTGTGTATGTGTAAACACACTAAGAATCCACCCTATTGTGACGGAACACACGCCACTTTAAAAGAAGAGGTCAGTACTTCAGAAGTGCAAGCTCCCCTTAGTTCTGGTTCAACCAAAGAAGAACCAACCTTGGCTTATATAAAAGCATTGGCGAGAGATGGACTTTCCAAAACAGGGCATCATGGCGAAATGGGAGCGATGGGAGTACCTATTCCAGAATTACCAAGATGGAATGACATCCAACTCTTAGCAGCACAAATGGCGACTAAACCACTGATGGAAGATGTACCAGTCGGCTCTGAATTAATCATTGGGCCAAATGCCAAGAAACCCTTGATACTTGATATTCCACTCTTCGTTTCTGACATGAGTTTTGGTGCCTTATCAGAAGAAGCTAAAATTGCCTTATCAAAAGGAGCTGAATTGGCTGGCACTGGAATTTGTTCGGGAGAAGGAGGAATGTTGGAGGAAGAGCAGCAAGCCAACAGCAAGTATTTTTACGAATATGCGTCTGCAAAATTTGGTTTTGAATGGGAAAAACTGAAGAACGTACAAGCCTTTCATTTTAAAGGCGGACAAGGTGCAAAAACGGGAACAGGTGGTCACCTTTCAGGAAATAAAGTAGTTGGTAAGATTGCCAAAGTAAGAAATTTAAAAGAAGGAACACCTGCCATTTCTCCACCCACTTTTGATGATTTAGATACTCCAGAAGATTTCAAAGCATTTGCTGATAAAGTCCGTGATATTACTGGTGGCATTCCAATAGGCTTCAAACTTTCTGCCAATCATATTGAAGAAGATATTCAGTTTGCTTTGGATGCAAGTGCAGACTACATTATCCTTGATGGAAGAGGTGGAGGAACTGGTGCTGCACCTTTGATTTTCAGAAATAATATATCCGTTCCTACCATTCCTGCATTAGCAAGGGCAAGATATTATTTAGACAAGGTCGGAAGAAAGGATGTAACCCTGATTATCACAGGAGGCATAAGGGTTCCTGATGATTTTATCAAAGCAATGGCTCTTGGTGCTGATGGTATTGCCTTGGCAAATTCTGCCATTCAAGCTATAGGATGTGTGGCTGCAAGAATGTGTAACACGAACAATTGCCCTTCGGGAATCGCAACTCAAAAGCCAGAGTTAAGGAAACTATTGAATGTAGAAAAATCAGCTATACAACTATTCAATTTTTTCTATGCTTCAACAGAACTCATGAAAGTAATGGCAAGAGCTTGTGGGCACAATCATTTGAATCAATTTGAGCAAAGGGATATTACCACCTGGAAAAAGGATATGGCAGAATTAACAGGTATTAAGTTTGCAGGAATGTAAAAAACGACATGCCAACAAAATGTATAAGTAATAGCGGTTTGGGAGCGTTCTCAAACCGTTTTTGGTTTTTATTAGATACCCAGACCTCCCTCGGTAAGGTGCATCCTCTTTCCCTGCTGTTCGATACAAAACAGACTGACTACTAAAAGGAAAGCTTACTTGTGTTGACTTAAAGTCAACATACAGCAAAAGGTAGCGGATTCCATCCGTCAGTCTACAAGTATAACAAGAGCGTGATTTTGAAAATCACCCTGACCTAGGAAACACTAATCACTATACAACGACTTCAATTTCCAAAGCAAAGCTATTAAAACAAACTGCACGCCTAGTCGAATATAAGCAGCATTACGACTACCCGTAAAAGGGTTTTCTGCAAACACATCCCAAATATGTAGGGGCAAAAAAGCAAGCATTAATAAAAAGAAGGATAAGGCTCCTAGTGGTACATCCCATAAATATCTACCTATTAAACTGGCCTCTTTTTCCGTAAGACTTCGTTATTCATCAGTCAGAGAGCGTAGGCTACCTTTCTTCTTCATGCCTTGTCTTACGAAAAAACAGTCTCATTTTAATAGGCATTTATTTATGGGATGTACCACTAGGTATTGGTATTTGTTGGTCAATAATAATAGACCTATTGCTATTTCAATGATACCAGAGATATAAACAATCGGCAGGGCAAAATCCATTAGGAAATCATCCGAATGACACACCAATAGATGCGCTTTCCAGAACAATAGAAATAAACCTAAAAGAAGTATTAGGAGAGTCGGATTTACCACCAAAAATAGAACCTATGGAAGGAAAATATTTATTATAAAAAATAAAAAAAAATATCAAGATGGACAAACCAAAAATAGTTGATAGGAAACCTATCAAAGTAGCAATAAAAAAAGGAGAAGACCAGTATTGGTGTGCTTGCGGTTTAAGTAACAACCAACCTTATTGTGATGGCTCACACCGTACTACCCGCTTGCTCCACCTCTGTAACCACTAGCATTTCATGCTAGCGCCCTTGCTCCTGCACTACTGTACCGACACAAGTCGTATTATCCAATTTTAAATATGTCGTGATAGGCATCCATGTAAATACAAAATTTATCGTAGCCACGTTTCATCGTAATTACTCTTGGAGGTGTTTTGGATTGATAACCTTTCCATCCTCCTCATCTTGCAATAATCCATGATGCCCAACTTAGTTTTCCTGAGGAGTTTTGATTCTTTTGCTTCTCAGTTTTTCCATTCAACTTTTTATTTAGTTTTTCCAGAACTTGTATTTCATCTTTTTCAAAAACTTCTTCGATAGGTTGTGACTTTTCATTTCCTCTAGCCTTGACCAATTGCATTATTTTACAAGCCGCGGTGAGTGTGATGACCGTCTGTTTCATTATCGCCTGAGTCGTCTCTAACAATGTATCTTCTTGGTTGAACCCTTTCTTTTTCACGGTTCTAAATAATTCTTCGATGTTCCATCTTTCCAGATAATAACCGACTACTTCCAATGCTTGTTCTAAACTATCAATGGGATGATTTGTCCATAATCGCCAGATAACAGGATTCTTATCTGATGGCGAACAGTCCATCTCTTTTACTTCTACAAGGTTTAGTTTTATTGGACTTAGACCTTTTTTACTGGATTCGGTAG
>CAJXUM010001014.1 GCA_913060855.1 uncultured Lewinella sp.
AGATCAGCCTCGGTCTCGTGGGCTCGGAGATGTGTATAAGAGACAGGGATAAAGAAGAAGGTCCTTGTAATTTTTCTATCATCGACCCAGATGGGAACCCCATTTTATTCGATCAGCATTAAGGCAAATGCAGTAAAGCTATTCTTCAAATTTGTGAAATGGCGAAGTTCTGAAATGGTGGAATCTTGACAGGAAACTAGTGTGATTTTATGTTTTGTATTGCTTTCTATGTCTACTAATAATTCACAGTTTCAGAACTTTGCCACTTCACTCTTGGAGGGAGCATTCTGATTCGTTTACCCTAAACAAGCACTACTGCTCCAAGTCCTTTCTCATCAAAACATCCGATTGTCGATCATTTCCTAAATAAAAGACATGGGTATCAAAGGCTTTGAATCCTTGCCTTTCATAAAATTGAATGGCCCTTAGGTTTTGGTCCCAGACTCCTAGCCAAGCGTAGGTCATTTTCGTTTGAAGGGCCATCGCCCAAGCGAAATCAAACAATCTAGCACCAATGCCTTGACCTTGATAAGTAGATACTACATAGATGCGCTCAATTTCCATTCCTTGTGCTTCCTTTAAATCTGTTTGTGCTTGATGGAAGTTCAGTTTTAGATAAGCGATGGCCTGACCCTCTGCTCTGGCGAAAAAAAAGTGAGAATCAGCTTCGTCAAACTCCTGCTGAATCTGTGTAAGGGAAAAGGCTTTTGCCGTGTACTCGGCCATGTTTTCTGGTGTATTTTGAGAACCAAAAGCCTTGATGAAAGTAGATTCAGCCATTTGCCTCAGTATAGGGACCTCTTCTTGTAGACAAGGCGTAATTTGGATAGTCGACATAGCTACGATTTAAATCCCAAATATAGATAGAAAACCATTTATGGTAGAAATTGCGACGTATGGTGCTTTCTCTAATCAAAATCGAGAGAGACTAATACGTATTTTGGCAGTATGAAAAACTTGTACTACCTCTTACTGCTATTGCTTACTTATGCGCCTCTATCAGCAACCGATTACTATGTATCAAAGAGTGGGGATGATGCCAATGATGGCTCCTTGGATAGTCCATTCCTGACCCTTTCAAAGGCAGCCTCAGCTATGTTTCCGGGCGATGTCTGTTATATTATGACCGGTACCTATCGGGAAACCCTCACGACTGTTCGAAGTGGCACAGCTTCCGAACCCATCACTTTCCGTAATTACCAGGAAGACGAAGTCTGGATTCGAGCCACGGAAGAAGTGAACGGGTGGTCGACGCATCTTGGAAATGTTTGGCGGACTAGTGTGTCTCTTTCCCAAGACTCTAGAGATGCCGTTTACTACAACGATGAATTATTGGATCTTGCTCGCTGGCCAAATAATGAAGACAAGGATAAATTTACGATCGATGCGGAATCAGTGCTCGGCGGCTCGGCGGGACAAGTTATTGGAAAATCCATGCCACAGGTTGATCTGACCGGCGCCTATATCTGGTATCTAGGCGCTCATTCTGGCACTAGCTGGACTCGCCGTATCAACAACCGCCAGGGAGATGCCGTCAATTTCCAAGCGATCAATATCAATGCTTGGCCATTTCATCCTCATAACCCTACGGTTGTTCGCAATGAAAACCGTGGTCGCTTCTTTGTTTTCGGTGCCTTGGATCTGCTCGACCACGAACGAGAGTGGTTTTACCAAGACGGAACACTATACCTACAAGCACCAGCTAATGCTGACCCTAATAGTGCTACTGTGGAATACGCTGCTCGAGAACGAACCATTCATATTAAGCACGACTATATTACTGTCGAAGGCCTCAATGGTTTTGGTGGGAAGGTCCATCTGCAAGGAGATCATACTGTTATTCGTAACTGTATTATTCGACATGGACTGGAGAGCCTGGACGAGTTGGATAATACCGACGCCCAGGTAGGGAACGGCTCCATCCATATCCAGAGTAGCAATAATCTCATTGATAATAACCTCATCGAGTATGGCTCCTTGAATGGGATTTTTATGCAGGGTTGGAATGGTGTGCATGGCAATGAAATTCGTCAGAATGAAATACGTTATTTCAACACGGTTGGTATCCATGCTTCTCCGATTCGCGCCATTGGCCTAGGCTCTAAAATCTTGTACAACACGGTTTATGGCGCGGGGCGTGATGGGATCTTCTTGCCGAACCAAGATTGTGAGTTAGCCTATAATGATTTCAGTGATGTTATGCGCATCAACAATGATGGGGGCTTGTTTTATGTGGTGGGAAATGCAGACAATAAGAATACTTCTGTTCACCACAATTGGTTTCATGACAGTACTGGTCCAGAATATGCGGATGGTCGGACCGCGGGCATTTACCTGGATAACAATAGTAAAGGATATGACGTCTATCGTAACGTAGTCTGGAACATTACCTGGTCAGCAGTGCAGATGAACTGGTCGGCCTGGAATAATGATATCTTCAATAATAGCTTCTGGAATGTGGAAAAGGCGATGGGGGTCTGGCTGAATGGTCATACTCAGATGAACAACCGAATCTTCAATAATTATAGTCGCGAATCCAATTGGGAAGGGCAGGAGCTGAGCAATAACATTGTGGATACCGCTGACCCCTTTACTGATCTGAATAATCAAAATTTTCTCCCTAAGGCAGGTTCAGCCCTTGTCGATGCCGGCATAGAGATTGACGTAATAACCGATGGGTTTACAGGTTCTGCTCCCGACGTTGGGGCTTATGAATTGGGGGGAGAGCAATGGATACCGGGAGCTACGCGAGCTGGAGTTCCGACTAGCGTTTTTGCACCAAAGGTGCCAGAATTGGATATAAAGATCATCCCTAATCCTACGAATAGCCTGAGTCACTTCCTAATTAAGTTACGTAATGGTGGTCACTTGGATTGGAGCTTAGTCAGCATAGATGGCCGGCTGGTGGCTAGAGATGATCGCACCTCCTTGTCAGCCGGCGAGCATCAGTTTGAACTACCAACTACAGGCCTTCCGGCTGGGATATATGTGCTCCACGGTCGAACGAGTGAGGGTTTCTTCACGGATCGAATTGTAGTAGAGTAAGACCACTGCGTTAGGAGGATCGTAAAAACAGAAGAAGGCTGTCCATGTATCTGAGACAGCCTTCTTTCATATGATCTTACATAGGGGAAATTATTCCTTGTCTGCCGGTATCAAATTATCATCCGATATCCGATCAATCAATTTATTATAAGGGTCAATACCTGCTTTCACCGGTTCGCTATCGATGGTGAATTCTAGACTTTGTTGGCCCGGTTTGATCCAATGCTTTTGTAAGTAAATAGGCTCCAGTTTGGTCATGCCTCGTTCGTTCTTCCCATCCTCGCCAAAGATGCCCTGTCTCTTATACACATCTCCGAGCCCACGAGACCGAGGCTGATCTCG
>CAJXUM010001015.1 GCA_913060855.1 uncultured Lewinella sp.
AGATCAGCCTCGGTCTCGTGGGCTCGGAGATGTGTATAAGAGACAGGTAATAATGGAGAAACCCTGATTGGAGCGACCGTTTACAGCAAATCGCTAAATGTGGGTTCTTCTAGTAATGAATATGGGTTTTATTCACTCTCCATTCCGGCAGGCACTTATGCCTTGGAATTTGCTTACCTGGGTTTTGAAACCACCACTAAAACGGTAACCCTATCGGCCAATATCACCTTGAATGTTGAACTGGGAGCGGCATCGACTCAATTGACGGAAGTCGTCGTTGTCTCGGAAGCTGAAGACCAGAATGTGTCCAATATTGAGATGAGTGTCAATAAACTGGATATCCAAACGATCAAGAAGATGCCAACCCTCTTGGGCGAAGTAGAGATTATCAGGAGTATCCAATTACTACCAGGTGTATCTACAGTAGGAGAAGGGGCCACTGGGTTCAATGTACGGGGAGGATCGATTGATCAAAACCTCGTTTTGTTGGATGAAGCGCCGGTGTATAACTCCTCTCACCTTTTCGGATTTTTCTCTGTCTTCAATCCCGATGCTGTCAAGGATGTAAAACTCTATAAAGGAGGGATTCCTGCTCGTTATGGCGGACGTCTATCGTCAATATTAGATGTGCGGATGAAGGAAGGGAACAGTAAAAAGTTGGAGATGAGTGGTGGTGTAGGACTAATATTTAGCCGCTTATCCGTTGAAGCGCCAATCGTTAAAGATAAAGCTTCTTTTATAGTTGCTGGTCGTCGATCTTATATTGATGTCTTGGCAAAACCCTTTTTGTCGGATGGATTATCGGGATCGATCCTGAATTTTTATGATTTAACACTCAAGACCAATTACAATATCGACGAAAAGAATCGCATCTTTTTGTCGGGCTACTTTGGGCGTGATAACTTTGGTTTTGGAGAAAGCGCAGGATTTAATTGGGGAAATGGTACCGCCACTTTGCGTTGGAATCACCTCTTTAGTGAAAAGCTCTTTTCAAATCTTACGCTTTATTACAGTGATTATGATTATGAAATCAGCTTTGGTGAGGATGCAACGAATAGTTTTGACTGGAATGCGCAGATTCTAAACTATAGTATCAAACCTGAATTCACTTACTTCATTAATCCGAAAAATATACTACGCTTTGGCGGACAGGGTATTATTTATGACTTTGAACCGGGCAATGCAGTAGGTGTTAGTGAAGGAGAGGTGAGTGATGTCGGTTTAGACAAAAAGTTCGCCATTGAAGGAGGTATTTATATAGAGAATGAGCAGGATATTGGGGATAAGGTCAAAATTAATTATGGATTGCGCTTGTCCTATTTCAACTACGTAGGAGAGGGCCGAGCTTATGAATTTGATGATGCACCCGCAGGTATACGCCGTCCTGTTAGTTCCTTTAAGGACTTTGATCAATGGGAATCGATTAAGACTTACAATAACTTAGAACCCAGGTTCTCCATCCGTTATCAGATGACACCCAGCACTTCGCTGAAGGCGAGTTACAATCGGATGGCACAATACCTTCACTTAGTATCCAATACTACCGCCTCTACACCGGTCGATGTTTGGACACCTAGTACGAACAACATCAAACCGCAGATAGCCGATCAAATAGCATTAGGATATTTCCAGAACTTTAAAAATAACACCTACGAATTCTCAAGTGAGGTATATTACAAATCATTGGACAACCTGATCGACTATATCGAGGGCGCTGACTTATTGCTCAATGAATTTTTGGAAGGAGACCTACTGGTAGGGAAGGGCCGAGCCTATGGTTTGGAATTGATGCTGAAGAAAAATGAAGGGAAACTCAATGGATTTGCGAGTTATACATTAGCGAGGACAGAGCGTTTGGTAGAGGGCGTAAACGGCAATGAATGGTTTCCTTCTCGATTTGATCAAACCCACAACCTCAGTGTCACTACTTTTTATGAACCAGGCAAACGATGGTCATTTAGTTCCAATTTTGTCCTAATTACGGGAACACCTACTACCTTCCCCACTTCTCGATTTGAGCAACAGGGGTATGTAATCCCTCATAATGCGAATAACACGAGGAATAATGTGAGAATTCCCGTTTATCACAGGTTGGATTTATCGGCTACCTTGGACGGCAAGAAAAAGGAGGGACGTAGATGGGAAAGTCAATGGGTATTCTCTATTTATAATGTGTACAGCCGTAGAAACCCCTTTTCGATTTTCTTCCGTCAAACCCAAAATCGATTATTAGCCGGGCAGGCGGTGAATACGGAAGCCGTTCGATTGTCGGTGATTGGTAATTTCATTCCTTCGGTATCCTATAATTTCAAATTTTAATCGATGATCAAGACTATGATAAATAGCCTGAATCACTTCAATATAGATAAAATGAAAGCAGTTAAAAATAGACTATCTCAGTCGTACTTCATGTTTTTGCTGGTAATCATGGCAGGTCTAGGCTTGTCTAGCTGCCAAGATGTGATTGATATTGATACCGTGGATGCACCTCAACTTCTAGTTGTGGATGCTTGGCTCAATAATAAATCCGCTCCACAAACCATTAAGCTGACGTTAACCGAGCCTTATTTTAGCAATACTTTGGCCGGTGGAGTGAGCAATGCTACCGTAAACGTCACCGATGGAAATGGAAATACCATGGCCTTTGAGGAAAAAGGTGATGGGAACTACACTTGGACACCTACTGGCGGAGAAACTTTAGGAGAAATCGGAACCGTATTCACCCTCAATGTTGATTGGGACGGAAAAAACTACACCGCCTCTTCTCTGATGAATCCCGTACCTCCAGTAGATTCTATCGGCCAAGAATTATTGACGGATGATATACGAGGAGCTGACGGTATTTATGCCCAATTCTATGCACGAGACCTCATTGGTTTGGGGAATGCCTATTGGATCAAAACGTATAAAAATGGTCAATTCCTGAATAAACCACAAGAATTGAATATTGCTTTCGATGCCGCCTTTTCGGCAGGCGCAGAATTAGACGGGCTTATTTTTATACCTCCCATTCGTGAAGGAGTTAATCGTATAGCCGATCCCGATACAGAAGATAATGATGAAGTAGCTCCCTGGAGTCCAGGAGACAGCATTTTGGTCGAAATCCATTCGATTGCGCCCTTTGTCTTCAATTTCCTAAGTATTGCACGCGATCAAATGACCAATGGCGATAATACAATTTTTGCTATTCCATTAGCGAATACAACAGGGAATGTAAGCAGTAGCGTAGCTGGGGAAGATGTATTGGGCATCTTCAATGTAGCTGCGGTGTCTAGTCTAGGAGCTAGAATTGAAGAATAATTTGTAAGCAGTTCAAAGCTTTCTTCTCAGTGGGTGTAAAATCTGTCTCTTATACACATCTGACGCTGCCGACGAAGAGGATAGTGT
>CAJXUM010001016.1 GCA_913060855.1 uncultured Lewinella sp.
GAGATCAGCCTCGGTCTCGTGGGCTCGGAGATGTGTATAAGAGACAGGAAATAGCACCATCCCCTATAGCTACTTGCGCATTCGCCCCTTTATAACCGTCTGCTTGAATTTCTTTACCGCCCATCGTAACTTTTTTATTTCGGAAAGCTTCTAAAACGGCCTTAGTAAAAGCACTGTTACCCCATTTTTGGTATTCCCCTGCCGTACTCTGGCTTTGGCAAGCTGCATGTATTTCAATTCCTTGTGAGAATTGAACGGATTGGAGGACACTGCCTGTGGTAACTAGTTGTGGACCTAAGCCCGGAGCGGTATTGAGGAATAGGAATTTTTTCCCGTTCACCTCATTCAATTGCTGCAAAATATCCGTCTCTAATTCTAAGGCGGTAATGGATGCGTAATCTGGATCAAAATCGGAAGGCAACAAGAGGTATTTGTCTTCTTCAGACCAGTTCGCATCCATGGATATAAACACCAAAACGAGGTCATTGGGCTGAAGAACCGTTTGTTGTAATTTACCAATTGCTTTTGCGATAGACAACCTGTTCGTTTCTTGTTTTACTACACATTCTTGTATCTGCACAGATTCAAAACGGCTACGATCAGATTCAGGTAATGACCTGAAAACTTTTGTAAAATCCCGTGCATCCTTTGCACCTAAAATCCCATCTTGGGTAGTCACCCCCACGGATAGAACATATAGATTAGGCTTTACAGCTGGCACATAGTTAAAAACAAAGGTCTTACTTTTACTCTTTATCGTTTTTCCATCCTCTTCATAATAGACAATCTGAACTTCGTTTCTACCTTCCTTCAACTTAAGTTGTGTACTGAAGGTTTGCTGATTGCGGCCTTGGACAAATCGAGGGGGACTTAAAAAACTACCATCCATTTTCTGTCCCTGTGCTCGCCTCCCGTTAACACGAATGGAAAAGTCTTTCTTGGCCAATGCCCCATCTCCTAATGTCATCACTTTTACATCGACTTTATCTTGATCTACAGTCTTTTCAGCCGCTTTGTGCTCATCGGGGTCCGGCGTAACCCAAAAGATTTCATTCTGGGAGTTTCTGCCTACACTTCTTTCTGTCTGACTTAGGCCAAGAAACATCGTTTTCTTTATCGCTGACATACCCGGAGCAGCCACCGTTTCAAAAACAACGGCAATATTCTTGCTATTATAGGAAGGCAGGTATTTAAAATAAAAAGAAATCATTTGTTTTTCTCCAGGCCGAATAGCAGGTATAGCGACACTTGTACTACCCTGTGCCTGTACCCCTACAGGCAGGATAAATTTGCCTTTTATATTAGCAGAAACTGCATTACCCGAATTCGTCAATTCCATCAACAATTTTATGACTTGCCCAGGCTTTGGGTTTGAGGCAGGAGTGAAATTGGACCGGCTCACGATTAACTTGGGAGCAAGGTCCAAGTTTTTGGGCTGGTTTATAGGGTAATCTTCCGCTACAAGGCGGTTGGAAAAACTGTATGCTGACAATTCTAGCGGGCCAACACAAAGTAGAAGTAGTACCAGTTGAATAAGTCGTATCTTCATCATTAGTCCGACTTTTAAATAAGTGATTTAAAACGCTGTATATAGCTTTTGTCAAGAGCTAGGCTATTATCATTACCTGAAGGCGTAGTCAAGTCGCCACTAAACATCAAAATGAATTTCCTGTCAAGAAATCGCACTTCGTGTATTAGATAGTGTTTTGGCAGCAGGTTTTGTTCCCAAAATCCATCTACTTTCGAAAACTTTAACGCAAATAAAGTTTTTTTTACGAAGGTGGCAAAAGTCTGCCTTGTAATTCATGGGTTTACCCAGTGATAAATAAATTGGCTATCTTGGAAACTCGATCTAAGCACCTTCAAGTTATAGATTTTTATGAGATTTTTTTGTCTTGCCGTTCTTATCCTTTCGCATTGCCCCAGCTTATTTGCCAATGCCATTGATACTAGTGCACTAAGGATTCAGTATCGGCAAGCACTCGAATGGAATGAAGCCAGACAAACAAAAAAGGCATCAAGGCTAGCTGAACGTACCTTAGAAAAATTCAAACAGGAAGCTACATTTCCACCCGATATCCATAGTGGCCTATACAACATCCTGGGAGATTGCGCCTTGGAAATGGGGCTATTTACCGAAGCGCTCAAAAAGTACCAAGAGGCAGCTGAACTGCTACAAGCAAAAGGGCTCGGAGAAGGCCTTCTAATGGCTGAGGTTTTTCATAAACTCGGTAATTACTACCAGGAAACCAAACAATTTAGTCAAGCTGAAACCTACTTGGCCAAGGCGCTTCTAATTCGTCAGGAACAACTCGGAAAGTGGCATACTAAGGTGGCTGATACTTATATCAATCTGGGTATCTGTCGCCAATTCAATGGCGATTTCGACAAAGCACTGGACTTTCACCAACAAGCACTAGCTATTCGTCTGGATCTCATCCCGGATGAAGCGCCGCAAATCGCTCAATGTTACAACAACATCGGCCTGTGCTACGATGACCAACAAAATTATGCAGCATCAAAAGAGGCTTATCAAAATGCCTTATCTCGTTATTTGTTGGCTTATCCGAACAACCACCCTGATGTCGCAGATGTTTACTTGAACTTAGGCAATGTGTACGGGCTTGAAGGGCATCTTGATACTTTTATTTTATACCAGACCAAAGCCTTAGAAATCTGGCAATTTCTTCATCAGGAAAACCATCCCCTGATTGCGCTAGCCTACAATAATTTAGCCAATGCCTATGATGAGCAAGGGAATAGTAAAAAAGCTTTTCAGCTCTTTCAAAAAGCCCTAGGCATTCGGAAAGAAATATATGGTGCTGTCCATCCTGATGTAGCGACTACCTATTTCAACATTGGCCTATTTCACTACTGGGCTAGTCAGTGGGAACAGGCCGATCAAGCCTTTCAGGCCAGCTTTGCAGCATTAGATTATCAGCCAGGTCATCACCCCGTCTTCGAGCAGGTCAATGATCCTATTCTGCTGCTGCGTTTATTACAAATCGCACCAGAAGTGCCCAAACAACGTTATCGGGAAGCGGCAGAAATTGGCTTTTTGCTGGAAGCGGCTAACTACTATGAACAAGCAGACTTATTAATCGATTATTTGCGAACTCGGTATGAGGCCATCGCTTCTAAGTTATTACTAGCTACTTCTGCCCAAGATATTTATGAGGATGCCATAGAAGTGGCCTTAATTCTCGGTCAACTGACTGCAGATGATAATTATCTTCGTCAAGCTTTTCAGTTTTCTGAGAAAAGTAAAGGCGTTCTTTTATTAGAAGCACTTCAACAATCAGATGCTGCCAATTTCTCAGGTGTACCCAATGCTATATCTGTCTCTTATACACATCTGACGCTGCCGACGAAGAGGATAGTGTAG